>JAICQI010000477.1 GCA_025937955.1 Pyrinomonadaceae bacterium | reverse complement strand
TTCGCGCCGCACCGATTGCACGTGCGAAGTAAATGTGAGAAGTGGCCCAGGGGAAACGCTGCCAGGGAAAGTCTTTCCATTCTTCTTCAGGTAAAGTCAGTTTCGCCGCCTCGCTCCACTGGCGCCGTTCCAAAGCATAGCGCGCGGGAATTGCGGTGTAAGCGTAAGCAACCTTAAACGTTTGCGGCTCGACTTTCTGGATCTTCCTCAACTCATCAAGCACGCCTGCGGCGTGTTTGTCTTGCGCCCGTTGTAGATAGGCATAAGCGAGATAGTCCATAGCGTGAATCTGCTCGTCCCATGCGCCGGCCATTTTGTTCCTGGTGGCGAAGGCTTTCGCTGCGGCGTGTGCATCCAGGTTTGAGCGAATGGCTTCAGGCCACAGGCCAAGACGCGTGAAGATGTGCGAAGGCATGTGCTGGGCGTGCGCCGATGCGGGCGCAATCTTCGCGTAACTGCGCGCGGCAGGGAGGGCGAGTTGGGCCAGGGCAGGGTAGTCGTAACTGTGGATCAGGTAATGTGAAACACCCGGATGCTGCGGCTCACGCGCGAGCACGTCGTTGAGAATCTGGGCTGCTTGCTTTTCTCTCTCATAGGTTTTACCGGGTGACATCATCCCCGTGGCGATCAATGTCAGGGCGTAAAATACACCGGCTTCGCGATCGGATGGGTTGCGACCGTGAAGTTGTTTCATCGCGTCGCTGTAAGCGAAGGCGCGGGCGCGATGGTCCAGCTTGTCGTGATCTTTGTAGAAGATTTCAATCGCTGCGATGTAGTCCTGTTCTCGTTGTGTCTTTTGGCCGGCAGCTTTTGCCTTTTCGACTGCACTCCATCCTTTCTTCAACTCCGCGGGAGTCGGTGGCACCCATAGCGGATGATAGTTGCTCATCGCGATCCCCCAGTAGGCCATGCCGCATTGCGGATCGGTGGCAGCGACCTCTGTAAACGCCCTTTCAGCCTCTTCGTATTCGAACGAATGAAGCCAGGCGACGGCATAATTGAATTGCTTCTGCGCTTTTGGTGAACAAGAGGTGGTGAAGTTTACGGTGCCCAATTTCTCTGGACGTTCGTGGCGGTGCGGATGCGTCTCCTGCGCAACGGCGGACGAGAAAAGCGCAGCGCTCAAAAATGAAACCAGTAGGGGAATGTGTTTCATTTTTTACTCCCTTCAACTGTAGCTGATTTAGCCGGAATGAGGGAGTATACCTTAGTGCTGAGTGTTTAGGCTCTCGGATCGCCGGCGAGGAAATTGCCGGTGACTTCTTTAAATGCAGCCGATGTCTTTTTTCCCGGGGCTCCGTCGGGAGTCAGTCTTGTGGAGATACCCGGAAACCGGTTCAACAGTTTTTGCAATCTGGTTGCTTTGATCGACTTCTGGTTTGAAAACGAGACCTCCGCGCCAGCCGCGACAATCTCAGCCAGGGTTGACGGGCCAACGGTCAACGGAATTTCAATAGCGTCGCTTTCGATCATGCGTCGCAGCAGGAGTGCCGCGCCACACTGTTGCGAAACGGCATTAGGATCGAAGACGCCGTCCTGCACAAATTTTCCTTTGGTGTAATGCGTTGAGAAACTCCACAGGTATGGCGTATTGATGCCACGAGTGCGCGAGCCGAAGCCGTTGAAGCTTTCCAATCGATAAAGCGCACCGGACACCGTCCAATCTTCGATTCGATCCCAATCCTTCATTAGCAGCGCGTCTATAGCACTGACCTCCCACGTGAATGGCGGATTTCCAGTCAGTGGCCGTCCAGCCGGCACGTGAGTGGTGCGTGCAGTCAGTGGGTCGCCGTTATGGAGATGTTTCTTAAAGTTCTGAGACGACTCCATGTTGTGGATTACGGCAATGATGTACCACGGCACGTCCACTTGCTCTCCAACTGCCTCGTACCTGCCTTTGTTTTGCAGCAGAGTGGCAGTCAGGGACTTGACTGTGGTTTGTCTTTGGGGCCGAGTAACGCAGGTATCGAATAGGTTTTGATATTCATCTCTGAGTGCTGGAGTGAATGGGGGCATAAAAGTCACCTCCTGTGATGTATGTCAGTGAGGAGGGAAACGTTTCGCGTTGAAGACTATTTGGCGATTGCTTCGACGCCGGCAAAAACGTTCTATACAGCTTCAGACTGCGACGAGAAGTGAAATTCTTTAACTTTCAGTGCCGGAAGTAATGCGGCGTTGCCACCCTGGCCTTCCGAGTTGCCGACTCGTTCAGGTTTGCCGATCATGTCGACGTTACCGGGCGCGAGCAGTTGCATGATGCTCTGGTTGAAGCGGAAATTTTTGACGGGATACTGAATCTTGCCGTTCTCGATGTACCAGATGCCGTCACGCGTGAGACCGGTCTGTAACTGCACGCGTGGATCGACGCCGCGGATGTACCAGAAACGGCCCAACAGTAAGCCGCGATCCATCGACTTGATCATGTCTTCGACAGACGCCGGGGCTTGCGAGCTTTCGATGATGCTGTTGACTGGACCAGGAGTCGGTTCTTTGCCTTTTTGTTTGGCCCAGAAACGCGAGTAGGTCAGGTTCTCGAGTACGCCGTTGCGCACGAAGTAGATCTTCTGCGCCGGCAAACCTGCCTGCGCTGACTGCGAGCCGGGAAGTTCCGGATGCCACGGATCGCTGTAGATGTTTATCCGTTCGTCGAAGATCTTTTCACCGAGCTTCGTCTTGCCGCCGGCCGCGGAGAATGGACTGCGACCTTCTTCAGCACTACGAGCGTCGAAAGTGGACGTGAAGAACACGAGGAGATCGGCTACCGCCTGCGGCTCGAGAATCGCCGGGTAGACGCCGGGTTCGAGCACGCGAGGATTGCGCGAGTCGAGTGCCTTACGAATCGCTTCGACGGCAACACGCGTGGTGTCGAGTTTTGCGACGTCGAAGTGGTTTCGAAGGAAGTAGCCGGAGCTGGTGCCATCGGGAGTTCGTGCCGTCATCGATAAACTCACGAGGCTCGATCGCTCGTAGTTGAAGTTGCCGTTCTTCGTGGCTGATGCGCCGGCTGATCCTCTCGCCTGGTGAAAACCCGCGCCGATCACCTTCGCCTTTTCGCAAGCCGTGATGACGCCGTTGATCGTTTTGGCACGCGCGGTGGCTGAGATTGCTGAAGTGGCTTCGGCATAACCGTTGACGAGTTTGTAAGTTTGTTGGCTGAGCGTGGGCATGTACTCGCGATCGACAGGGGATATGCGGGCCAGTTGTTCGGCGAGCGCGACAGTGGCTTTGAGTGATTCGTCGTCGATCTCGTTTGTCGAGGCAGCGCCGCGTTTCTTGTCGATCCAGACTGTGACGCCGACGGTTACATTTTCGCGCGCGCCGCTGGTGGTGAAGGCGTTGGAAGCGAAGCGCAGGTGACCGTAGTTTTCGCTGTTCACGCCTACGGATGCATCGTCAGCCTTCACGTAGCTCAGCAACTTTTCGCAAATCGTGCGCGCTTCTTTTTCAGTGAGCAGCATAGAATCTCCTATATGACTTATAGGACTTATTTGACTTATTTACCTTCGAGCCGTGTTCAGCACATTCACTTGGCGGAAGCGAGCTACCGGGCAACCATGGCTCACTGCATTCGACTGCCCCGGTTCGCCTTTTGCATCACCAAAGCTGCCGCCGAGCTCGTACGTCGCCTTTCCTCCAAGGCCATCGCACGAGTTCCAAAAGTCGGTAGTGCGTGATTGATAAGCAACGTCGCGCAACATCTCGCCGCGTTTGCCATTCTTGATTTCCCAGAACACCTGGCCGCCAAACTGAAAGTTGTATCGCTGCTGATCGATCGAATAGCTGCCATCGCCGTAAATCAGAATGCCTTTCTCAACACCCGCGATCAGATCGTCAAGCGACGTGTTGTCAGTCGCCGGCTCGAGCGAGACGTTAGGCATGCGCGGAAACGAGATGCTGCCCCAACTGTCGGCGTGATTGCACCCGTATGACTTCTTCTGACCTGTCATCGCTGCGAGATCGCGCGTCGTCTGCCAGTCAACAAACGTTCCGTTCTTGATCAAGTGCCAGCGTTGCCCGGGAACGCCCTCATCGTCGTAAGCGACAGTCGCCAGTCCGGCAGGCTGAGTTCTGTCAGCAATGAAGTTCACGATCTTCGAGCCAAACTGAAGCTTGCCGATCTTGTCTGGCGTCAGAAAACTCGTGCCCGCGTAGTTTGCTTCCATCCAGAGTGAGCGATCGAGTTCGGTTGGATGGCCCACTGCTTCGTGAATCGTTAACCAAAGATGCGACGGGTGTAGCACAAGGTCGTACTTACCCGGCTCGATAGCCTTCGCTTTCAGCTTCATCACGGCTTCTTCGCCGGCCTGTTGCGCCTCTTTTTTCCAGTCGTGCTTCTCCATGTACTCGTAACCCATGCCCTGTGGTCCACCGAGTGCGCTGCGTGACTGAAAATCGCCGTTGGCTCGGTTTACCGCGAAGACTGTGAAGCTTGGATTGGCGCGAATGATGTACTGCTCGATCCGCGAGCCGTCAGTCGAAGCATAAAACTTCTGCTCGTTGACGAATCCCATCGACGAGTTGATGAAACTTACGCCCTCCGTCTTCATCGCCGACTCGTTTAGCGACAACAGAAACTGGATCTTGTCGTCAATCGAGACTTCGAACGGATCCTTCTCGAAAGCGTTCTTCCAGGTGGTGACGACCTTCTCGACCGGAACCATTGAGATGCGCTTGCGCTGGTAAGCTGAGTTTGCACGCGCGATCTCGACCGCTTGTTGCGTGATGCGGCGCACGTCTTCCGGAGTAACTCTGCGGCTCGACGCGAAGCCCCAGGTTCCTTTGTAAAGCACGCGCACGCCGAATCCGAAGTTCTGACCACGTGAAACGTTCTGCACCTGCTGCTCGCGCGTGGCAATGAACTCGTTGCGATAGCGATTAATACGAATGTCAGCGTAAGTGACGCCGAGTTTGCGTGCGGTGTTGAGCGCGATATCGGCGAGCGCATTTTTATTGATGCCGTTGGCGGCCGCCTCTTCGGCGGCAGTGACGTCGTTAATCCAGGAGGGCAGGGAAGACAACGACAGCGCACCTGCCGCAACCCCGGCCGTCTTCAAAAAGTCACGACGAGAGGTGGTCATTTCAAGACCTCGTTCGGATGATGGAATTAAAGGACGGCGATGATC
>JAICQI010000243.1 GCA_025937955.1 Pyrinomonadaceae bacterium | reverse complement strand
TGATCGATTGGCTCAGGCAGATCCAGGCGGATCACGCCGGCTTGCGTGAGTACGAGCACAGCCCCCTCGTCGAGTTGCAGGCGTTGAGCGCTGTGCCACGCGGTGCGCCGCTCTTTGAGAGTCTGCTCGTGTTTGAGAACTACCCGTTGGACGTACACGTGCTCGGCAGTGGCGAGAGTCTGAAGGCGAGCGACGTCTGGTGGTTCGACCAGACTAACTACCCGCTGACGCTTGTGGCCACACCCGGCGAGGAACTGTCTCTCGAGATCTTCTACGACCAGCATCGTTTCGCGCGCGCTGTGGTCCAACGGATGCTCCACCATATTCATATCATCCTCGAAGGTTTCATCGCCGAACCGTCTCAGCGCCTGGCCTACGTACCGATTATTACTAGCGACGAACGATCCGTGCTGCTATCGCAGTGGAACGACACACGTAAAGATAGTGCATGGCTGGACCAGACTGTTCACGACCTGTTCGCGGCGCAGGCGCGACAGACACCCGATCGGATCGCGCTGCTGCGAGGCACAGAGCAACTAACGTACGGCGAGCTGAATGAACGCGCGAACCGTCTGGCGCGATACCTCTTGCGCAACGGAGTTGGAACTGAGTCGCGTGTTTGCATCTGCCTCGAACCGGGGCTCGAGATGATTGTCGCTGTGCTGGCTGTGTTGAAAGCCGGGGCCGCTTACGTGCCACTCGATCCCACATATCCCGATAGCCGTTTGGCCTACATGCTCGATGATTGTGGCGCGCGCGTGTTGTTGACCGAAAGTCGTTTGCTTGATGGTCGCTTGCCGCACGATTCAGTACGCACGATCTGTCTCGACGTACAACAGGAAGAGATCAGGCGTGAGGCATCGGACGATCCGGCCGTAAAGGTGTCCGGCGACAACCTGATCTACGTTATCTACACGTCAGGCTCGACTGGGCGTCCCAAAGGCGCGGGAGTCACGCATGCTGGGTTCGTCAACCTCGTTAATTGGTTTGTCTCTGAGTTTGGACTCACTGAACGCGAGCAAGTTTTAATAATCTCG
This sequence comes from Pyrinomonadaceae bacterium, assembly GCA_025937955.1. Taxonomy (GTDB): domain Bacteria; phylum Acidobacteriota; class Blastocatellia; order Pyrinomonadales; family Pyrinomonadaceae; genus PSRF01. The sequence continues at coordinate 7,000 of JAICQI010000243.1, read as the reverse complement.
TCATTCAGCTTTGACCTGACCCAGAAAGACCTCTTCGCACCTTTGACGATCGGTGCACAACTGCACTTTCCCACCACGACTCTTTACGACCCCGCGGAAATCGTCAAAACAATCTCTGAAGCGGAGATCACATTGGTCAACTGCACCCCGAGCGCTTTTTATCCGCTCGTTGAAACTGGTGGACCACGCTTTCAGAAGCTGTCGACACTCAAACATGTCTTTCTCGGGGGCGAACCCATCAACGTTTCGCGGCTGCGTGAATTCGCTGCACACGGCAACGCCGAGATTGTAAACACTTATGGACCAACTGAAGCTGCCGACGTGTGTGCCTCGTTTCGTTTGACGGATTTCGAGCATTCGCCTCCGATCGGGAAGCCCATCGATAACGTTGAGTTATTGATTCTGGACGATCATTTGAATCTCGTTCCGCAGGGTGTCGCCGGAGAGTTGTGCGTGGCAGGCGCCGGCGTTGGCAGAGGTTACCTGAACGATCCGGCCGCGACTGCGGAACGTTTCGTCCCTCATCCGTACAGCTGCCTTCCCGGCGCGCGGCTCTATCGCACGGGCGACCTGACGCGGCACTTGCCCGACGGAAACATCGAGTTCCTCGGCCGGCTCGATCACCAGGTCAAGGTGGCCGGCTATCGCATTGAACTGGGCGAGATCGAGGCGTCGATGGTCCAACATCAATCTGTGCGTGAATGCGTGGTCGTTGTGCGTGCAGATGCGCATGGCAATGCGCGCCTGGTTGCTTACCTCGTGCCGGATGAGGGCGCTGTCTTGCCGGACGCGTCGACGTGGCGGCGTTATCTTGCGGACAGTTTGCCGTCGCACATGATCCCATCGCTGTTTGTAGCGTTGGAAAACCTGCCGTTAACGCCGGGTGGAAAGGTGGACCGCCGCGCCTTGCCCGCGCCCGACACGATGAGCAATGGAGCCGGACCGGATTACGTCGCGCCGCGCACGGCCGTCGAAGAGGTGCTGGCCGGAATATGGCGCGAGGTGCTCGCGGTCGAGCGCGTGGGGATTCACGACAATTTTCTCGATCTCGGTGGCCATTCGATGCTCGCGATGCGTTGTGTCGCAGGTATACGTCAATTGTTTCGGATTGAGCTTCCGCTACGAGTGCTGTTCGAGTCTGCGAATCTCGCGGAGTTGGCCCAGGCGATGACGGCGTATGAAGACCGCCCTGGCGGACTGGAGAAGATTGCGGGCGTGCTGCAAAAGGTCAAGGGCATCTCGCGAGAAGAGTTGCAAAACGAGTTGTTGAAAAGGCGAGCAAGCAAAGCCGGCGTGAATGAGTTTAGAACTAACACCGAAGGTGTTCGCTAATTCAGCCCGGGGTTGGAGCGCAGCGACAACCCTGGGTAAGTGGAAAAGAAAAGGGTTGGAACCCTGAAAGGGTTCGCCAACTGTCAAACCCTTTCAGGGTTGATTTGGATTTGATGATTGTGACCCAGGGTTGTCGCTGGCGCTCCAACCCTGGGCTGCAATTAGCCAACGCCTTCGGCGTTACCGGGCTGCAATTAGCGAACCCTTTCAGCGTTACTGGCAGGCGTGAAAGAAGATGCGTGAATTGTCGAATGAGATTGGCGTTTCCGCCGAAGAGTTAGAGCTGTTCGAGTATCTGCTCGAAGAGGAGGGACTGGGCGAAGTCTCTCCTGAGCGGGTTATTCCGCGCCGTACAGAACGTGACAGCGCACCGCTGTCGTTTGCACAGGAGCGTCTATGGTTTTTGGACCAGCTGGAGCCCGGCGATGCCGCTTACAACATGCCTGGCGCGGTATGGTTGGAAGGCGACTTGAACGTGGTCGCACTGGAGCAAAGTCTCAACGAGATCGTACGTCGACATGAAATATTGCGCACGACGTTTCGCGCTGAACGCGGGCGGCCGGTGCAGGTGATCGCGGCGTCGTTGTCGTTGTCACTGTCTGTTATAGATCTCTCACAGTCCTCCGATAGTGAAGCAGAAGCGCGGCGGTTGGCGCGTGAAGAAGCAGAGAAACCGTTTGACCTCGCGCGTGGTCCATTGTTGCGGACGACGCTGGTGCGGCTGTCTGCCGAGTGTCACTTGTTGCTGGTGACGTTCCATCACATCGTAGCTGATGGCTGGTCGGTGACGCTCTTGGTGCAGGAGTTGGGTGCGCTTTATGCCGCCTACCTCGGTGGCGAGCAGTCATCATTGCCGGCACTCGAAGTGACTTACGCGGATTACGCGGTGTGGCAGCGCGAGTGGTTGCAGGGCGAGCGACTGGAAGCGCAGTTGGGATACTGGCGGGAGCAGTTAAGTGGTGATTTACCGGTGTTGAAGTTGCCGCTGGCGCAGGCGCGGGTTGAGGAAGGGCGACGGCGCGGGGCGTTGGAGACAGTGCGAGTCAATAGCGAGTTGACGACGCGGCTGCGTGAGTTGGGAAGGCGTGAAGGAGCAACGTTGTTCATGACGTTGCTGGCGGCGTGGAAGGTTCTGTTGTCTCGCCTGAGTGGCGAGCGTGAGGTAGTCGTGGGGACGCCGGTAGCCGGGCGTGTGAGTCGCGAGTTGGAGCCGTTGATCGGGTTCTTCGTGAACACACTGGTGCTGCGCACCACGGTGGAAGAGCAGGCGAGCTTTATCGACGTGCTGAAGCGCGTGCGGGAAGTATGTCTGGAGGCGTACGCGCATCAGGAAGTGCCGTTCGAGCGAGTAGTGGAAGAGTTGCGGCCGGAGCGCGGGATGAATCAGGCACCGTTGTTTCAAGTTCTCTTTTCTTTTCAGAACGCGCCGTTACCACAGATCGAATTGCCTGATTTACGCATGCGCGTCGAAGACACAACCAGCAGCACGACGAAGTTCGATCTCGCTCTGGAGATAACGGAAGACGCGGACGAACTGGCGTGCGTGTGGCAGTACGATGCCGGCATCTTTGGCGCGGCGACGATCAAACGCATGGCCGCGCATTACCACACTCTGCTTACAGGCATCGTTAAAGATCCTACCTGCGAAATTCACGAACTGCCGCTGCTGAACAACGACGAGGAGCGTGCGCTACTCACTGATCACAACGACACTCACGTCGCGTATCCACAACACACTCTTCTTCACGAGTTGTTTGAAGTACGAGCTGGAATCACACCGGATGCAATAGCGGTTGTTTCTGAAGAGTGTTGTCTGACTTATGCCGAACTAAATCAGCGCGCCAACCAGGTTGCGCAGTATTTGCAAAGTCTCGGTCTTCCTCCGGAGGGACGCGTCGGCATATTGCTGGAACGTTCCGCGGATCTCGTGGTGGCCTTGCTGGCGGTTCTGAAAGCAGGAGGCGCTTGCGTGCCGCTCGATCCTGCTTATCCCTCCGAGCGGCTGAAATTGCTGATTGAAGATTCGCAGGCGAGCGTGGTGCTAACGGATGAGAAGTTGGCCCAAGCGGCCCTGTTTGATGGAAATGATTTCTCGCGCAAAAACGAGAAGGCGCAAAGCTCTGCAAACATTGCTTACGTGATCTACACCTCGGGCTCGTCGGGCAGGCCGAAGGGCGTGATGGTTACGCACGCCGCGCTCTGCAACCACATGTACTGGATGCGCGACGCTTTTGCCCTCAACGAAGCAGATGTGTTTCTGCAAAAGACGCCGATCGGTTTCGACGCGTCTGTGTGGGAGTTCTACATGCCGCTGATGGTTGGGGCGAAATTAGTAATGGCCCGACCAGGTGGACACCAGGACAGCGCGTATCTGGTACGCACGATCATGGACCATGGCGTGACAGTGATCCAGGTAGTGCCGACGTTATTGCGGATGCTGGTCGGCCAATCAGGCTTTGATTCGTGTAAAGACCTGAGACTCGTGTTCTGCGGTGGCGAGGCTTTAACCAAAGAACTGGCAGCGCAATGTCTGGCAGCGTTGCCAACCACACGCCTGTGGAATCTGTATGGACCAGCAGAAACAACTATAGATGCCACCTGCTGGGAAGCAACAAGTTGGACCAATACTGCGACAGTGCCGATCGGAACGCCGGTGGCGAACGCCCGCGCGTACGTTCTGGATCAACGGCTCAAACCCGTGCCGCTGGGAGTGGTGGGAGAGTTGTACCTCGACGGTGCGGGATTGGCGCGCGGTTACGAAGGACGCGCGGATCTGACAGCCGAGCGATTCGTGCCGAATCCGTTCCGCGACGAGCCCGGAACGCGGATGTATCGCACAGGCGATCTCGTCCGTCGTCTGCCGGGAGGAGAACTCGAATTTCTGGGCCGTGTCGACGGCCAGGTAAAGGTGCGTGGTTCGCGCGTAGAGTTAGGTGAAGTCGAAGCAGCGTTGTGCGCTCATACGGATGTAGTCGCAGCCGCGGTAACAGGACACGATGACATTGCGGGCGAACGGCACTTGGTGGCGTATGTTGTAACCGCAGGGCAACATGAAAATCTCCCGCGCGAGCTTCGCGCTTATTTAAAGGAGCGGCTGCCGGGCCACATGGTCCCGAGCGTGTTTGTCCGCATGGAGCAGTTGCCGCTATTGCCGAGTGGAAAAGTGGATCGCCGCGCGTTGCCGGCTCCGGACAAATTTGAGCGAACGGAGTATAGACCGCCGCGCACGCTGGTCGAGGAAACTCTGTGCGGAATATGGGAAGCAGTACTGGGCCGAGATCTGATCGGCGCGGACGATCACTTCTTCGATCTCGGTGGTCACTCGCTGCTCGCGACGCAAGTCGTGTCGCGTGTAAAAGAAGCTTTGTCGGTTGAGCTGCCGCTCACACGGTTCTTCCAAACACCCGTACTTTCGGAATTAGCGCAGTTCATAGAGCAGCACTTGCGACCTGGCGGCGAACACGCTGAACCACCACTACAGCCAATCTCGCGCGAACAGCCGTTGCCCCCTTCGTTCGCCCAGCAAAGACTCTGGTTCCTCGATCAGTTGGAGCCGGCTAATCCTCTGTACAACACACCCGGCGCCCTGCGTTTGCTGGGCCAACTCAACATAACCGCACTGGAGCAAGCATTGAGCGAGATCGTGCGCCGGCACGAAACCTTGCGTACGACCTTCCAGGCTGTCGAGGGAAGTCCGGTGCAGATCATTTCCGCGCCGCGCCCGGTGAATATCCCATTGGTCGATCTGTCAGCGGTGGTTGAAGTCGATCGCGAACGTGCAACGAATGCGTTGATCGAAGCCGAGGCTAAACATCCCTTCGACTTGTCGCAGGGACCACTGCTGCGCGCGACGTTGTTGCGGCTGCGTGAAGAAGAGCATCTGCTGCTGTTCACGATGCACCACATAATCAGCGACGGTTGGTCCGTTGGCGTGCTCGCGCGCGAAGCCACAAAACTCTACGCCGCTTTCACCGGGAAAGAGGCGGATCCGCCGGCAGCACTTCCTTTGCAATACGCTGACTATGCGGTGTGGCAGCGCGAGTGGCTGCGCGGAGAGACGCTCGAAGCGCAGTTCGACTACTGGAGCAAGCAGCTAGAGGGCTTGTCTCCGGTGCTCGAATTACCGTTGGACCACCCGCGGCCAAAAGTGCGGAGCTTGCGCGGCGCCTTCGTACCCGTGGAATTCAACGAAGATCTGACCAGAAGATTGAAGGCCTTGAGTCGAGGCGAAGGCGCGACATTGTTCATGACGTTGCTCGCGGCTTTTCAAACGCTGCTCTCGCGCTATGCGGTAGAGCACGACGTGGCGGTTGGCGTGCCGCTGGCGAACCGGCGCCGGCGCGAGATCGAAGACTTGATTGGCTTCTTCGTCAACACGGTGGTGATGCGTGCCGATCTGGCAGGCGATCCGACGTTTCGCGAGCTCCTCGCGCGTGTGCGCGAAGTCGCGCTCGGAGCATACGCGCATCAGGACGTACCGTTCGAGATGCTGGTGGAACGGTTCCAGCCCGCACGCGATGCCGGACACACACCATTTTTCAACGTGCTTTTCGTGTTTCAAAACGCACCGGGTAGAAATCCGGAGTTACCAGGATTGACGGCCGAGCAGTTAGTGGTAGGTACAGGCACGGCAAAGTTCGAACTGATGTTATCGCTCGAGGAGTCGGATGGAAGGTTAACTGGAATCTTCGAGTACAGCACAGATCTGTTTGAAGAGCCGACGATCAGGCGGATGCTGGGGCATTTCGAAACCATGCTGGCTGGCATTGTCCTGGATCCGGAGCAACGAATTTCAGAGTTGCCGCTGCTTAAAACGGAAGAGGAACAGCAGCTTGTGGTTGAATGGAATCAGACGGCCGTCGATTTTCCGCGCACAAGTTGTATCCATGATCTCTTTTACGAACAGGCGACGCGAACTCCGGACGAGTTGGCACTCATCTGCGGCGACGAGCGCCTCACCTATCGTGAGCTGGACCAGGCTGCGAATCGGCTGGCGCATTTTCTTCGGCGTCACGGTGTCGGGACGGAATCGGTGGTCGCAGTTGCGACCGGGCGTTCAACCAGAATGGCGGTCGCAGTGCTGGCAATATTGAAAGCCGGCGGCGCTTACCTGCCGCTCGATCCTGAATACCCGCATGAGCGTTTGTCGTTCATGCTCGAAGACGCGCACGTTTCCACAGTGTTGACTGAGCAACGTCTGGTTGAGCGCCTGCCGGCGCAGTGCCCGCGCATAATCTGTCTCGATACCGACGCGGATTTGATCGCGAGGGAAAGCGATATCAATCCAGCGAATGACGCGAGTGCGGAGAACCTCGCGTATGTCATCTACACTTCCGGCTCTACAGGCCGGCCTAAAGCCGTGATGATGTCTCATCGCGCCATCTCTAACCTGGTTGCGTTTCAATTAAGTTGCACTAACGCAAAGTTACGAACACTGCAGTTCGCTTCACTCAATTTCGACGTTTCGGTGCAGGAGATGTTCACCACCTGGTGCGCGGGCGCAACGCTCGTCCTTGTCGATGAGCAAACGCGTCGCGATCCGGACGCCCTGTTACGTGTAGTTGTTCAACAGCAAGTCGAGAGGTTGTTTCTACCTTTCGTTGCTTTGCAGCATCTGGCTGAGGCGAGTGAAGCGGAAGGGATTGTGCCGTGTGATCTGCGCGAGGTG
>JAICQI010000759.1 GCA_025937955.1 Pyrinomonadaceae bacterium | reverse complement strand
TTGGCAGCGTCGAGGCCCATCCGGATGATGCCAACGAAGGGCTCGACTACGTAGAGGTCGCCGTCTGGACCAAATGCAGCACACGATGCAGCACTCATTCCTGCGAACGGATTGGTGATAGTGATGGGATAGGAGGCTTCGAATGCCCCCGTCTTGAGGTCGTAGGCCTTGACGTACGCGGAGCCGAGCGGTTGGCCGAACGCGGCGGGTCCGGAAACGTAGAACGTATTTCCGTTTACGGCAATGCCCTCGGGAAATCCAGGGGCCGCGACAGGACTAAATACCTTCGAATCTCCGAGATTTTGAGCATAGATAGCTATTGGGGTCAGGCTGAGCGCCAGTAGTGCAACTGCAAAATAAAAAGTAGGATTTCGTTTCATGTTCGATCGTTCTCCAATATTTTCAAGGTGTGATAGTTAAGGTGTAGAGGACGTATCTGAGGTTAAATCCCGTCACTCCCAAATCGGCGTAATTGATAGCAAGTCCGCATTGACTGCTCTCACTGATATAGAAAGCGAAGTTCGACCGCGAAAAGTATCAGGGTCAACAGATTTTTTTTGTGGCGGGTAAGAGAGTTTCGGATTTATCTGTCGCTTTGTTGATTCGAGTTTTCCAGCAGTTCCTTGAGATAGCCCTGCCAGATGGAGGCGACGGTATGTGTGCCATGGCCGCGAGTTTGATCTGTAATCGGTAACAGCACGTATCGACCGTTCTTAACGCGCTTAATCTCCCGCTCCATTACTCCCAGCTCAGGCGGATTGATCAGATCATCAGCAGAGTTAATTGCGATCAATGGTGCTTTGATCTTCTCGAGCATTGGAGATGGGTTATATTCACGCGACGAGTCGAAGTAGTAGAGCATGTCGTTGGCATCGGTGCGCGCAACTGCACTCTTCACTCGGTCCTCGTAGAATTTATCGGCGGCATCGCGAGTCGGGACCTGTTTGTGCCACTGCAACGGCGCGCTTCCCATAAGTAGCAAAATATTCTGAGCAGCGGTCATCCCCTGTACTGGCTGAGTTTTGTATTCACCATTGTTCCAGGCTGGGTCGTTGCGAATCGCATCCATGATCATCTTCCTCATGATTCGATTGCGACCAGCGATCTCAATCGGCATGCTCGCCAGCGGCATCAATGCGTCCATGAAGTCGGGATAAGTTTCACCCCACACCCACGTGTGCATTCCACCCATTGAAGTGCCCATGACGAGGCGCAGGTGATTGACGCCCAGTTTCTCGGTGATGAGTCGATACTGCGCGAGCACCATGTCGTCGTACGTGTAATGAGGAAACTTCATGCGGAGTCCGTTGCTCGGTTTGCTCGATCGACCATGTCCAATGGCGTCGGGAAGAATGATGAAGTACTTAGTGGCGTCGAGTAGTTGACCTGGCCCAAAGAGGACACCGGCAAATTGTGCCGAGAGAAACTGCGCACCTGTACCTCCAGTGCCGTGCATAATAAGGACAGCGTTGCGTGTGACTCCGCGGTTGTCTTTCGCCGGTGTACCGATAGTGAAGTAATGAAGTTTCAGTTCGGGAAGAGTCTCACCGGAGCGAAACTTGAAGTCGTTGATTGTATAGTCGCCCTCGACTGGTGCTGGATAGTTCCTTTGTCGTTCCGCAGTTGTTTGAGAGAACGCGAGTGCGCAGTTGGCGACGACAATTATCAGAATCAGTAGGAAGCGAGTACTCAGATTAGACATGCAACCCTCGTCTATCAGTAGGTTAAGAAAGTGACTTAGTTAAGTGTTTCCTAATGTACACATTTTTCCGGCATCTGTATTCTTCTGTTGACACTCCAACTTAACTAATGAGCTAAGTTCATGTCTCTGTTCCGGTACGGACTTTGCCCGGATCGGAACCGGTACGATCGTCAACGACGACTCAAACGCAAGCTGCAATTTCGCAGTCAGACATATAGCGTAACTCGTGCTAATCATTTTTTGGATCATGGTTGTCTTCGGGGCGCGTTCGAAGCGAATATGGTTATCGCTCTCTGCGTTCGTGTTATTGGGTTTGTACTGGCTTTTTATGGTTGAGGTTATTCGCCAGTTCGCTTTGATGGACTAAACTCGCTCATTCTGAAAGCGGAAGTTTAGAGTTAACGAAGGAAGCCCAAGCAGTCTTTGGATCAGACTGACTCCTGGTTATTTGCCCTTGACGGGATACTTCTTGAAAATTTTTGCGACGCCTTTATTGATCGGCTTGGAAACTATCTTGGCATCCGCCTTCAAATCAGGGCTGGGAGCTCGTTGCAGCACGTCCGTTATCGTTCCGCGAAAAACAACCCGGTCACTGGTGCGATCCAACAGATCGATCACGAGCGTGCCGGTCGTAACATCCCACATGTTCATAGTTGCGCTACCTACCATTCCGCTGTAGGCGGGATTCACAACGTGATAGAACGGAACATTCTGGACTTGGAGATTGGGAACCGTCGCCGCCAGATAAACCACTTTTAGGTCGGGATCGATATCCACCTTTGTGAGTCCTCGGGAGGTGAGTTCGCGTTCGACGGCTTGTACGATCAGAGTGTTGACGTAAGGATTGCGTGCGCCCTCTTTATCGAACGCAAACGTCTTGTAGAGTGAAAAATCGACCTTCTCATCGAAAGCGGCTGAGGTCTTTTGTGCCTGGACCACACTGCATACGATAAAGCTCGCTACAAACATGGCGGCAATTTTTGTGATAACGGATTTCATCTTTTTCTCTCTCAGAATTGGACCGATTCAGTGGACTAACTTTCGAAGGCGCTTTTAACAGGCTCTAACGAACTGTCAGAGCATACGCGCACCCGACGGATCCGATAACTGTCAATTAATACAGGGTGGCTTTGCCTCAAAAGTCCAAAATCATTCTTGGATCGGGTCAGTACAGGGAGCGATAGCGACCTGGTCAAATCATGGAAGTCAAATGTTAGGAAATATTGCATGCTGATCACTGACCAGGTCGCTATCGCTCTGTACTGACCCGATCCAAGTGCGATTCCTACTTTTGAGGCAAAGCGCTACGGACTGGAGAGTGGACTTAGTCTGCGATCTTTGGGTGAACGGTTGCCGGTGTATCTATTTAAAGTGGGGCTGTGGCAGGAGAAGATCACTCAACCTCAAGTCGCCTCGTATTGTTAACGTCGATGACGTAAAAACCATTGTGGAGAATCTCTATTGATTAGCGCTTCAATGCTGTCTCGCTCCTTTGATGGAGTACCAGCCGTCGAAGAT
>JAICQI010000627.1 GCA_025937955.1 Pyrinomonadaceae bacterium | reverse complement strand
CCGGCCCGTTGAGTTGCACTCCGATCTCTATCGCGAGATCTTCGCGCACTCGAAGGAAGCAATCGCGATCATCGACCCCGACGGTTTCTACCTCCAGCAAAACGGCGCTCACTTCACACTACTCGGTTACGCCGACGACGATCTCGAAGGCAATACTCCCGCGATCTATCTCGGCGAAGAAGTATTCAAAAATATTTTCAAGCAACTGACCGCTTCCGGAGACTATTCCGGCGAGCAGGTTTGCCACACCAAGAACGGCGAAGCAAGAATCATCGATCTATCAGTGTTCACCATGCGCAGCGGTCTCGGCGAGCCGCAGTGTTACGTCGGCATCATGCGCGACATCACCGCGCGAAAAAAGACCGAGGAGAAACTGGCTCAACTGCTGGTGCGCGAACGCATGGCCCGCAACGACGCGGAAAAAGCAAACCGCCTGAAAGATGAATTCCTCGCAACTCTTTCACACGAGCTGCGCACGCCATTGAACGCGGTGATCGGCTGGTCGCGAATACTAAAAGCAGGTCGCCTCGACAATGATAGCGCAGTTCACGCAATCGAAGTGATTGAGCGAAACGCCTGGGCGCAGAAACAGATCATCGAAGACATTCTCGACGTCTCGCGCGTCATCACCGGAAAACTTCAGCTCCATCTCGGACCAGTGGATCTGGTCTCGGTCGTTAACGCCGCGCTCGATGTAGTCAGGCCAACGATCGAAGTTAAAGACATAAAGATCGAGACCCAATTTCAACAAGGACTAAAGATCATCGCCGGCGACGCGGATCGCTTGCAACAAGTCGTTTGGAACCTGCTCTCGAATGCTTCGAAGTTTACTCCCGTGGGCGGCGTGATTAGCGTGCGAATCCGTCAGGACGAAACTTATGCGGAAATCGAGGTGCGCGACACCGGACCGGGCATTGCCGCCGAGTTTCTGCCGCATGTGTTTGAACGTTTTCGACAGGCGGACGGATCGACTACTCGCACGCACGGCGGACTCGGACTCGGGCTTGCAATCGTGCGGCATCTCGTTGAGCTACACGGCGGGTTGATCGCGGCGGAGAACGTAAGCTCAGGCACTGGCGCCGTCTTCACTGTCAAGCTTCCCTTGCCCAGTATGGAGCTCAGTCGCGAGACTTTGCCTCCTGCTACTCAAGTTCAGGAAGTGACGCATGTCGATCTTGAAGACGTGAAGATACTGGTGGTTGAGGACGAGCTGGATGCGCTGGATCTGTTGATGGTTGACCTCACGGCGCACGGTGCGAAGGTGCGTGGAGCATCGTCGGCCGGGGAAGCGCTCGATCTGCTTCGTTCGGACAAGTTTGATCTGCTGATCAGCGATATCGGGATGGCAGACACTGATGGCTACAATCTAATCAGGCAAGTGCGACAGCAGGAAAGTGAGAAAGGCGAGCACATCCCGGCGATCGCGCTCACAGCCTACGCGCGCACGCAGGATCGCTTACGCGCCCTCGCCGCGGGCTACAACACGCACGTCGCCAAGCCAGTCGAGATCAAAGAACTGGTGACGGTGGTCAAGTGCCTCACGGGCAAGATTTCATAGGTTGATTTAGGTCACAGATGAACACGGATTTCAGACACGGATTCAGATAAAATCCGTGTATGAAATCCGTGTTCATCTGTGGCTAATAAGGTAGAATCCCAACCCGGTATGAAGCGCTGCGCCTGGGCCACCACTCCGTTGTCAATCGCCTACCACGACGAAGAGTGGGGCGTGCCGGTTCACGACGACAAGCGTCTCTTTGAGTTTCTGATTCTCGAAGGAGCGCAGGCCGGGCTCAGCTGGGAAACCATTCTCCGCAAGCGCGACAATTATCGCGCAGCTTTCGACGGTTTCGATCCGAAGAAAGTCGCCAAATACGATGAGCGCAAGGTCGCGGCGCTGTTGCAGGATGCGGGCATCATTCGCAATCGTCTTAAAATCAATGCCGCCATCGGAAACGCAAAATCTTTCCTCGCAGTTCAACGCGAGTTTGGCAGCTTCGACGATTACGTTTGGCGCTTTGTTAACCACAAACCACTGAAACGCAAACCCGGTCAACCGCTTGCTGCGCGTACCGAGATCTCAGACGCCCTGAGCAAAGACCTGCTCAACCGTGGCTTCAAATTCGTCGGCTCGACGATCTGTTATTCTTTTATGCAGGCCGTGGGAATGGTCAACGATCACGATTCAACCTGCTACCGGTACCGCGGATTAACGCGGAAATAAACACGGATCTTTTACGGAGGTTCATTTTGAAACTTAAATTAGCTTTCTTAACGGCTATCGCTGTTCTCGCGCTGGCGTCACAAATATTCGCTCAGAATCCACAAGCCGCACTCGCCACACTTCCTGAAGCTGACGCCATGATCTACGTCAGCCCGCAACGCATTCTGAACGAAGCCGCACCCCGCGTAATGGATCCGGCGGAGCTCGCCAAGGCGCGAGCCGGGTTCGCCGACATGAAGAAGTCTGTCGGCATCGATCCGTCCTCCATCGAGTATCTCGTGGTCGCCGTGCGCTTTCACAAGCCCGCGGCTGACTTGAGTTTCGTTGCGCCCGACGTGATGGCCGTACTCGGTGGTGACTTCAGTTCAGACTCGTTGATGACACTCGCGCAACTTTATCTTCAGGACAAAGCTCGTGTTGAGAAGTACGGTTCGAAGTCGATAACTCTGATGAAGGTCGATCCGATCGCTGCGCAAGCGGAGAAAACGCCCATACTCAAACCGTACGTCGAGATCGGCGCCGTGCCTCTCAGTGCAAACTCTGTCGCGATCGGCAACCTGGGTTACCTCAAATCCGCCATCGATGCTGCTGATGGAAACGGCCGGATCAGTGCGGCGTTGCTCCAATCGTTACTGCGCGATCCGAATGCGATCATCGCGGCATCAGGCGCGCCCCTGGCTTCCCTCGCGAAGAGTATCGGCTTGATGGGACTTGAAAACACTACCCGCGCGTCGAACTGCGATACGCCTTTTGGCAACTTCTACGCTGCCGTTACAATGACGGGAACAAATTTCATGCTGCGCGGTGCAATGAATGCCGACAACCCCGACACGGCGAAGATTATCAACAGCCTGCTTACCGGATTGATACAACAGGGTATTAGCTCTGTTCCCGACAAGAACGCGCAAACGATTTTGCAGACACTAAAAATGTTTGCGAGAGAGAACGAAATCGTTTGGGAAGCCGACATCCCGGAAAAAACCGTGTCCGACTTCATTCGCTCGCAGTCAACTTCGAAGAAAGAAGCGCCTAAAACTTCTGCCCCCAAACGACCGGTGCGCAAGAAACGAACCAGGTAAGTAAACAAGGAGATCGAACCGATGCGTAAGTCAATCAGCTTGCCCCTCGCAGTGTTTTCATTGCTGGTGGTAGTAGCAATATTAACGGTGACTTCTTTCGACATGGCGATAACGTCGTCTGCGCAAAACGCAAACAGCTCCACCACCACCAACAAAAACAGCAATCAGAACGATAGCCGGTCGATTCAATCCGGCGCGGGCCCAGGCACACAACAGGACTTCTCGAAGAATACGTGGGAACTTCCTGACGATGCCGACAAGACTAAGAACCCGGTTGCCACATCACCTGAGTCGATCGAAAAAGGAAAGACGCTTTACCTCGAACGAACCAAAGGCAACTGCATCTTCTGTCACGGCGAGACCGGTGCGGGCAACGAAGCAAACTTCCCGCGGCTGCGTCGAAAGCCGGCCGATCTCACGAACAAGGAACGCATGGCTAAGATGACGGACGGCGAGCTCTTCTGGAAGATCACGAAAGGCATCAACGGCATCATGCCCGCGGGTGAGAGACGCATGAACGAGGAAGAGCGCTGGCACGTGGTGAATTACATCCGCACGCTCCCGAAAGACAAAGAATAATATTCACGCAAAGCCGCAAAGAGCGGGGGGAAGCCCCGCGTCCGTGAGAGGTTATTGGCCCCGGGGGAACACCAAAAAAAAAACCTGACGCAGAGTGGGGTGACCCCCCCCTCCTGGCGGCGTTGCGTGCATATGTGGTTTTGGGTTGAGGGGGGG
>JAICQI010000909.1 GCA_025937955.1 Pyrinomonadaceae bacterium | reverse complement strand
CCGCCCGTCTCACGACTAACCGATCCACGGGCGGCCACGGAGTGCCGCCCCTACAATAACGCCCGTGAAGAAATGAATATCCTGGACCAATGCGATAAATTGCGGGCGCGGGAGGAGCCTTTTGTTCTTGCCACGGTTGTCGCTTACAAGAGTCCGCAGTCTGCGAAGCTGGGATCGAAAGCGATTATCAAAGCAGACGGCTCATGGGTCGGATGGGTCGGCGGCGGGTGCGTGCAACCCATCGTCGTGCGCGAAGCGAGACATGTCCTGCAAACCGGACGGCCGAAGCTTTTGACGATTAGTCCGGATGATTCGCGCGATGATTGGAAAGGAGTCGAGTCGTTCCGCATGACTTGCGAAGGCGGCGGTTCGCTCGAGATTTACCTGGAACCTTTTTTGCCAAAACCTCAACTGCTAATCGTCGGCGCTTCTCCGGTTGCTGAAACACTCGCACAGCTCGGCGCCCTGCTGGATTTCAAAGTCGTGGTCGCCGATACGGATTTCAACTCAATCAGGGATCAGATCAACGAATCCAGCTACGTCGTAGTCGCGACGATGGGAAATCACGATGAGGAGGGATTGCTGGCGGTGATTGGCACGCGGCCCAAGTATCTCGGGCTCGTGGCAAGCAGGAAGAAGTCGGAAGCGCTTTTTGACTACATTCGCACCACTGGCACAACTGACGAAGACATTGCCGGCATAACGTGTCCGGCAGGGCTCGAGATCGGCAGCGAGACATTGCCGGAGATCGCGTTGAGTGTTGCAGCC
Organism: Pyrinomonadaceae bacterium; assembly: GCA_025937955.1. GTDB lineage: Bacteria > Acidobacteriota > Blastocatellia > Pyrinomonadales > Pyrinomonadaceae > PSRF01. Next base: position 1,529 of record JAICQI010000909.1, on the reverse strand, counting down.
GAAATCACGCGCATTCGCCGGACGAGTGCCGAGCAGCCGCGGACAGTCGCGACTGCGATCGATCCGATCTGCGGGATGACAGTCGACGTTGAGAACGCAAAGTACAGTTCAGTGGTTGATGGAACAGCGATTTACTTCTGCTGCCTGCGTTGTAAGGAAGCTTATGATCAGCCACGGATTTCACCGATTACACGGATATGAGGAAGTTCATCTCGGGATTGGTTCTGGGTGCAGGGGCGTCGCAGCGGTTTGGACAACCGAAGCAGTTGTTACCATTTCGCGGCACCACGATGCTGGGTTGGGTTGTTGAGCAAGCACAGCATTCCACCGGACTTGATGAAGTTGTTGTCGTTCTCGGACGGGCCGCGGAAGAAGTGCGTGAGCGAGTAGATTTTGGCGCGGCGCGTGTCGTGGAGAATCCGACTTTTGGTGAAGGCTGTTCGTCTTCGTATCGCGCCGGCATTGGCGCCCTTAATGCAGAGTCAGCGGCAATCATGATCATCCTGGGTGACCTGCCGGGAATCACGCCGGAGATAATCAACCGCCTGGCTAAAGCGTGGCGCGAGCAGGACGCGCCGATCGCCCTCTGTTCATACGAGGGGCGTAAAGGACATCCAATGATCTTCGCGCGCTCGATGTTTGCACAGCTCGTGGATCTCCACGGTGACAAAGCCGCGTGGAAACTGGTTGATGCAAATGCAGCGCGTGTTCAGGAAGTTCACTTCGATGTTCCCTACCCTGACGACATCAACACTCCCGAAGACTTTGAACGATTGGCCACCGCCGGAAAAGAAAATTGAGAGAAGAAGTCAGACAGATCCAGCAACTACTGGAAGAACAGGTCTACGTTGCCGACGCCGCGATTGCGACTGCGTTGTATTTGTCGATGGCGCTAGGCAAGCCACTGCTGGTCGAGGGACCGGCGGGCGTAGGCAAAACCGAGATTGCCAAGGCGTTATCCAGCGCGCTCAATACGAAGCTGATTCGCCTTCAATGCTATGAAGGTCTCGATGCGACCACTGCGCTCTACGAATGGAACTACCCCAAACAGTTGCTGCATCTGAAACTCGAAGAGTCGTCCACAGCTTCCGAAGCTGAAAAAGAAGCGATGATCTTCAGTGAAGCGTTCTTACTGAAACGTCCGTTGCTGCAGGCGATCACGGAACACGATCGCGCGCCGGTGTTGTTGATTGACGAGATCGATCGGAGCGATGAAGAGTTTGAGGCGTTTCTGCTCGAGGTGCTGTCTGATTTTCAGGTGACAATTCCGGAGATCGGTCCCATCAAGGCGACCCACCGGCCGCACGTGGTTCTGACTTCCAACCGTTCACGCGACTTGTCGGACGCGCTGAGACGGCGCTGTCTCTATCACTGGATCGATTATCCTTCGCTCGAAAAGGAACTGGAGATTGTGCGGGCGAAGGTTCCGGCGATTAAGGCCAGTCTTGCAAAGCAGGTCACACAAGTCATGCAGGCTACGCGAACAATGAGCCTGTCGAAGATTCCCGGCGTTGCGGAGACATTGGATT
>JAICQI010000575.1 GCA_025937955.1 Pyrinomonadaceae bacterium | reverse complement strand
GGCTTCGGCCTGCGCTGGAGTAACGCCCGGTTTTAGTCGTGCTACGAGTCGCAGGAAATTTGATCCTCTTTGGATCCGGCGTGGATCCTGGTCCATTCGCAAGGGAACCATGATCTCAGTCTCCGCATTCGGAATTACGAAGCGGGGGGGCAAAACTCCGACAATTGTGTACGAGTCGCCATTAAGCGTAAGCGTTTTCCCAAGTACGTCGTTTGTTCCTCCGAACCGTCTTTGCCATAAGCCATAACTCAGCATGACGACGCGACTGTTGTTTGGATTGTCATCGTCCGGCACCAGCGCGCGTCCTGCTGCCGCTTCGACACCCAGCATCTGCATTGCGTTAGCTGCGATTCGCACTCCCTGCAAACGTTCAGCTTCGCCTTGTCCGGTCAGGTTCGCCGGCCAGATCGCGAATGGCGCAACTTCGGCCAGTGTCTGGTTTTGATCGCGTGTGTCGATGAAATTGGGAATCGAGAAAAACGCGCGACTGACGGTTGTGCGCGTGGCCCAAATCCAAACCAACTGATTTGGCTCCTTGAAAGACAAGGGCTTCAAAATCACAGCATTCACGATACTGAATATCGAGCTATTAGCTGCGATTGCTACGGCTAATACCAGGACCACGAGCAATGAGAATACCGGCCGTTTGCGTAATGAACGAACAGAGTAGCGAATGTCTCTAAGCAAGCCTTCCATAATCAGCTCCTAACTGGCGTAACGTTCCTCGACAGTCATGATGAACACCACCGTTCCAATCAGTCCGATCAATCCGGCTGTAGCGAACGGCACTTGCGGCGCAATCTTCCAGAGCAAGCCGCCAATCGCGGCCGCTGGAGTGATCGAAAGACTGCGAACGAGATAGTAGAGTCCGACGGATCTGGCGCGAATGTTGTCGCGAGCCAGATCCACGATCATCGCTTTTCTCGAAGGCTCACCAATCTCTCGCAGACCTGCGATCACGTAAGCGACGATCAGCCACGCAAAATTTGAGGCGACAATGATGGCGACGGGAAAAAGTGCAAAACAGAAGAATGTCAGAACCACGAAAGGCTTGCGTCCGATACGATCCGCGATCCTTCCGGCCGGAATGTAAACGAGGATCGATGTGATCATTTGCACAGCGATCAGAGTGCCGAAAGCCGCAACACTGACGCCGTGAACATTCGTCACATACAGAATAGCCAGCACACCGGTCATGCCCTCGCAGGTTCTGATGATGATGTCGGAAATCAGCAGCCGCTTCAGTACGCGATCAAATGACCGCCAAACGCCACCCATGTTGGTCGAATGTGGCTGCGGGGTTGGAACTCTGATTTTGAATGCGAGTACGAGCGTCACCGCTGCGAAGGCAAGCGTGATCATCAGCCCAACGTGCATGCCGTCGACCAAACCCATCGACGCGATCAGAGTTCCGCCCACGATCGGCGCAATCACTATAGGCACACGTTTTAATATCGATTGCAGAGTAAAACCCATGGCGCGGCGTTCGCGGGGCAGGGAATCGCCGATGACGGCGAAGATTGCGGGAGACGCCATGCTTTGCCAGACCATCACCAGGCCGAGACCGACGAAAAGAAGAGGCCATGAAGTGCTAAAGAGATAAACGATATAACCGAGTGAAGCCACTGTAATAAAGATCAGGAAAGCCCGGCGTCGTCCAAAACGATCAGCGACAAAGCCTCCGGGATATTGATAACAGGCGTCGAAAAAATGTTCTGCCGTGCCGAAGAGACCGATGATCGGTGTAGTTGCACCAAGTGCTTCAAGGTATTTAGGCAGAAACTTTTTCCATAGCTCTTCACCAAAACCGATAAGGAAAACCGCCGCTGAAGCAATCGTGACGTTGTGTTCGAGACTGAGGTAGTCAGCAACTCTCTGCCGTAACGGCATTTGATCGGTGCTGGCTTGTGCCGCGACACTACTTTTTAGACCTTGGTCCATTTCGTTTCGTCTTGTGTGGAGGCTTCACGGCATCCTTGCTCAGCAACGCATGAAGCCCATCAAAAACAACGCCGGTTTGTTGTAGTAACTTGCGATCGTCGCGCAGGACTTTGCTCAGTCCGTCGACGATCGCATTCAGTCCAGTTGCCTCGAGGCGGTGAAACTTGTCGTCTTTCAAATCGATGTCGTGCACGATCTCGGCGATCTCGCGCAGCCCTTTGTTTTCACTGAGCCCAAACCGCTTGAGCATCGTCTCGAAGGTGCAGTCTTCGCCGTGATGAGTGAACTCAGCTCCAAACATGTCGAAGGGAATTGCACCTTCGATCGTTTCGCCTTCAGCAACGAAATAGAAACGCGGGCGCTTATCGATGAACTGTTTGATCAGCCAGGCGGAGGCGAGCCGGTCGATGTGGAGATTGCGACGTGTCACCCAGCGTTGGCCTTGATACCTCGCAACGTCGAGTTTTCCACGTTTGGTTTCTGACGTAGATGTGTTTGCTTTCGGTCCCTGGGCCGCACGAAGCTCTTTTTGACATCGATTGAAAGCAGCGAAGGCCGGCTCACGACCTGACGCATTAAAGAAGTCATTGCCGGCGATACGCTCCAACTCACTGTGTAGTCTGTCGAGCTCACTTTCATGCGCCGATAGTCTGCCGGCGGACAGGTGTTTGCCGCGAGACTGTTCGCGAATAGCTCCTGTCAGACCGTCGAATTCCGCAGCAACCACTGCAAACTCGTCATCACGTGCTTTACGGAATACGGCAATAATCTCCTGATCTGTCGCTCCCTCGACCGAAGCAGCCTTGAACACCGAGGCTTCACCTCCAGCCGATTCGATCTCCTGCTTCAACCATTGAAAATCTTCATTGGTCTTTTCAGTTGCGGGTAGTACGTAGACGGAGTTCTTAATCGCCACCGCCCCGAGCTTCTGTAATTTGCGCCAGATCCTCACGCGCAGATTTGTCGGTTTAGGCGGTAGCTGGTGAATCAGTAAAACCCATTCGTGTGTCGTGTCCTTGCCTGGCATGAGTAACGTAAAACGGAGTGTAACGAGTGTTACGTTTTAAAGCAAGGTTTGAGAGACTATTGACTATTGTTTGAGATGGACCATACACTCCCTGCCTCGGCCCCAATTCCTTACCGAAACAAGTTTTGCTCAAATCCAGAATCTCTGAGAGGGATCTACTTATGCTTAAACAAAACCTGATGCGTGTGTTTACCTTCGCCCTTCTGGTCCTGCTTCCGGCCGTGGTCGCCCAGGGGCAGGCACGAACGTTTGTCTCCAGTACGGGATCAGATGCCAATGACTGCTCTCGCTCTTCGCCGTGCCGCAACTTCCAGCGTGCGCATGACGCCGTCGCTGCGGGTGGCGAAGTCGTGGCCCTTGATTCTGCAGGCTATGGTGCGGTGAACATCACAAAGTCAGTGACCATCACTGGTGAAGGTGTGCATGCCGCTGCCACTTCGCCAAGCGGAGGCGGAAATGTGGTGACCATTAACGGGGCGGGGATTACGGTTGTTCTGCGAAATATCCAGGTGCAGAGCCATCCGGCGAGTGTAAGCGGTAGCGGTATCTTTGCTCGAAACTTCGCGGCGTTGCACATCGAAGGCTGCACGGTGAGAGCGGCCTCAGTGGGCTTCCATTTCTTTCCCAACGCTGCTGACGGAACACCAGCTCGCAAGCTGTTTATCAAAGACAGCATTCTTCGGAACAATGGTGGTTCGGGTATTTTCCTGTCAAACGCCGCCGATACCGGCAGTCTGAGCGCCACTATTGAGCGCACGCGTATGGAGAACAACGGTGCAGGTGGCGGTGAATTTCGGCTGGCGAAAGTTACGTTGCGGGACTGTCTCGCCTCGGGCAACGCCTTTACAGGCATCCTCGCCCAGGCAGGAGCAGAGGTAAACGTGGAATCATGCGTCAGTACTTATAACGGTAACCATGGTATGGCGGCATTCGATGGCGGGATTATTCGCGTCTCACATTCGACAGCAACAAGCAATACGCAGTTCGGATTCCGTAACGATGGAACCAGCACATTCGAGTCGCGCGAGAACAGCACTGTGCGCGGCAACGGCCTGGGAAACATTTCAGGTACAATCACGCCGATCAGCGGCACTTAGTTTTAGCCACGAAGAGCGCGGGGGCACTGAACTCAGTCCGGCCCCCGCGCTCGTGCTTTGCACTCACGTCGTGAATGAGAAAAATTATTCTCCTTTTCATCGGCTCCTTTTTGGTAACGGCTGTTTTCTCCGCATCTCTAAAAGTTTTCTTCCAGACTGTTAGCTGGCGAGAAGTTCTGACCAAGGGACTCGTAATCCCGTGCTTTACCTGGACGATGCAGCTACTGTTGTCGGCTGCTTTTTTGGATGGAAAAAGTAGGTTGAGGTATTGGAATCGACTCGGGTGGGTCTGTTTGGTCGGATCTATCGCACTGTTGCCGGTCAACGTTATTTCGTCATGTCAAAGCTGTTCCAGGAAGTAGTT
>JAICQI010000709.1 GCA_025937955.1 Pyrinomonadaceae bacterium | reverse complement strand
CACGCAGTTGACGATGCGTACTTTCCACATCGGTGGCACAGACAGACTGGAAGAGTCTTCTAAGCACGAAGATCGTCAGGACGGTACTATCAAGTACCTCGATCTACAGACGGTCAAGAGTCGTAAGGGCGAACGCATCGCGATGAACCGCAACGGTTCGTTGATCATCATTGACGATCGCGGTCGTGAAGCGGCGCGTTACCAGATCGTTTACGGCGCCCACATCCTCGTCGAAGACGGCGCTCGCGTGACGCAAGATCAATTGTTAGCCACGTGGGACCCGTTCACGTTCGCGATCCTGACTGAAGTTGCTGGACACGTTAAGTTCCAGGATCTGAAGGAAGGTGTGACGTTCGATGAAGAAGTGGACGAAGTGACCGGTCAGTCACGCATGGTCGTGAAAGACTCGCCTGACGAAAAGAAACAGCCGCGTCTGGAAATTCGCAGCTCCGGCAACAAGGTGCTGAAGACTTACCAGATGCCTGTGCGCGCGAACCTGATGGTGACCGACGGTGAGGAAGTTGAGCCGGGCGACATCATCGCGAAGATCCCGCGTGAAACGACCAAGACGAAAGACATCACGGGCGGTTTGCCGCGCGTCGTCGAGCTCTTCGAAGCACGACGGCCCGCGGAGACGGCGGTCATGTCTGAAATCGACGGCACGGTTACGCTGGGCGCGATTTCGAAGGGCAAACGCAAACTGATCATTACCGGCGACGACGGTGAAGAGCGCGAGTACGACATCCCGCGTGGTACGCACATCAACGTGCAGGATGGCGACCGCGTGCGTGCCGGCGAAGCGCTGATGGATGGACCACTCAACCCGCACGATATTCTGCGTGTTCTGGGTATGAGTCGTTTGCAGGAATACCTCGTAAACGAAATCCAGGAGGTCTATCGTCTGCAGGGCGTGAACATCAACGACAAGCACATCGAAGTGATTGTTCGTCAGATGTTGCGCTGGGTGAAGATCAAGGAAGTCGGCGACACGGAGTTTCTGCTCGAAGAGCAGGTCGATCGTTTCCGCTTCCAGGACGAGAACGAGCGCGTGCGCCAGGAAGATGGCGAAGTGGCGCAAGCCGAGCCGCTGTTGCTGGGTATCACGAAGGCTTCGCTTTCGACTGACTCCTTCATCTCGGCGGCGTCGTTCCAGGAGACCACGCGTGTGCTGACGGAGGCGGCGATTTCCGGTCGCGTCGATTACCTGCGCGGTCTCAAGGAAAACGTGATCATGGGGCGGTTGATTCCGGCCGGTACGGGCATGGAATACTATCGCAACGTGGATATCGAACGTGATGAAACAATCGATCAGGCGAGGGAACGGGAGCTCGATGAGTTTCCCGACATCGTCGGTGGTCACGACATTGTGATGCCTACACGTGAGCCGATTGTGGTGCCGGCCGGAAGTTCCAACGACGGGGATGTCGTTGCCTCTCCGGAAGTGGAAGAGTAAACCTTAAGCCGCAGATTGACGCGGATGAACGTAGATTAGAGATCGGCGTTTGATCCGCGTAAATCTGCGGCTAAGTTGTTTTCCTGTCCTTGTATCCTCTCGCAGTGCTTACAAATAGTCACTTTAGCCGGTAACTCATTCACGAGTTGCAGTGTGTTTGACTTCCGTTCCGACGTCACGCGACTAATTCTTAATCCGCAGAGCGTGTGGTGTCCACCGGGTTGGACCAGGTGATAAATCTCTGTCATCAGCCGGGTGGCGTACATAGCATGAATCTGCCGAGCCGCTCTGCTTCCGCCAAAATCGTTAGTCACTCGTTCCATCATCAGGACTCTCGGTTGACTTCTTTCAGTACGTTCAGAGCACTGAAAACCAAGTCTCTACTCTCAAGTGCAATCATGGTGCCGTTCGCATTAGTGAGAATACATGCCGATCATTGTGGCGCTTCGCCTCGTTTTTTCTTTCCGTGACAAGACAACATCGTTACAATCCCGTACGCACCCATGAATTTCAAACAACTGAAGAACCTCCCCGGTGCGCGCAAGGCCGCGATGCCCGACTTTGTGCAGCCGCAGTTAGCAACACTCGTTGCAAAGCCTCCTGCGGGAGACGAGTGGGTGCACGAATTGAAGTTTGATGGCTACCGGCTTTTATGCCACCTGGCTGGCAAGCAAATTCGGTTTTGGACGAGAAACCAGAAAGACTGGACCGCGAAGTTTGCGAGCGTGGCTAAGGCGGTGAAAGCGCTGCCGCTCAAGAGCGCGATTCTCGACGGCGAGATCGTGGCCCTCGATCCATCCGGTCGCGCCAGTTTTCAAAGGCTGCAGCAGTCGATCAATAAGGGCGGCGGGTCGGGTCTAATCTTTCACATCTTTGATCTCATCTATCTCGAAGGATTCAATCTCACCAGGACTCCGTTGCTGGAGCGCAAGCGCGTGCTGGCGGAATTGTTGGAGCCTCTGGGCAACACAGGCCTGTTGCGCTACAGCGATCACATCGAGGGAAACGGCGAGCTGTTTCTCAAAGAGGCGTGTAAGTTGGGAATTGAGGGTATTGTTTCGAAGCATGCGAATTCGGCGTACGAGTCAACGCGTAGTCGCAACTGGCTGAAGATCAAGTGTCTCAAGCGTCAGGAGTTTGTCATTGCGGGATACACGTTGTCGGACAAGGGAATTCCGTTCAGTTCGCTGGTTCTCGGGGTTTATGAGAAGGGGAAACTGATCTACGCGGGCCGCGCGGGCACGGGCTTCAGCAACGCGATGCGGGTTGAGTTGAAGAAGATGCTGGATCGCCTGGCACGCCCAACCAAGCCGTTCGAACAGATCCCGAAAGATCCGGGCCTGAGACGCGCCGTTTGGGTTGAACCAAAACTCGTCGGCGAAGTTGCATTTAGCGAGTGGACTGACGAAGGCATCATCCGTCACCCTTCGTTTCAGGGCCTGCGCGAGGACAAAAAGCCCACGGACGTAATCCGTGAAAATCCATCCTAATCCGCGTCATCTGTGTTTAAAACGTACAGGAATCTCTTTTCAGAGTTGGGAATTAAAAACTTACTCTTCATTTGCAGTCCGTCCCCGGCAAACAACAGCATCGTCGCACCTTTCGGCGCCCATTCGATCAACGCCGCCAGCTTATCCCTGAACTGATCCAGCGCGCGACAAGTAACGAACGACACCTCGGGCGCCTCAATGTCCTCAAACCGTCGCGCAATGATCGACGCCCTGCGCCCGACCGCGTTTAAAGCTTCCCGCAAAAAGACAGCCTTCTTGTGCGACGACTCAATCAACGTCGCTTCGAGATCCGCGCGCGCCACCAGGCATGGAATGATCGGCAGTCCCGCGCCGGAGCCGACGTCTGCTATCTTTGCATTCTGCGGCAGGTGTTGGAGCAATAGCAGCGACTCGAGCACGTGTCGCGTAGCAAACTCCTCCGGCGTACACGGCGCCACGAGATGCAGGCGGTCGTTCCAGCGTGTTAGTAAACTGTAGTACTCGCCAAGCTGTGTTAAGGTTTCCTGAGACAGATCGAGGTCGTAGCTCCCCATGTTAGCTCTTAAACTT
>JAICQI010000921.1 GCA_025937955.1 Pyrinomonadaceae bacterium | reverse complement strand
ACGCAGGCGTCCTTGTCGTAGAAGAATTCACCGAACACGCCATCAGGAAAACGTTTGAGTGTGACTGATTTCAATAAAGAGTTGAAACGCGAACTCTACGTACCAGATGTGAGAAGCTGGCACGTCGAGGTCACTCGTACCTCAGTGCTATCAATGGATCGACTTTCGTCGCTCTGCGGCCAGGAATGTAACAAGCAACTAATGTCACACCGGTCAGCAATACCGCGATGGTGATAAACGTTGCCGGGTCCGTCGGCTCGACGGCAAAGAGCATCGTCGTCATCAATCGGGTAAGAGCGAATGCTCCAACCAGACCGAAACCAATTCCGATCAGCGCCAGTATCATTCCCTCCCCGACCACCATTCGAAACACGTCGCGCGATTGAGCACCGATAGCCATGCGAATTCCGATTTCGTGTGAGCGCTGCGTCACCGCGTAAGACATCACGCCATAAATACCAACAATGGCCAGTATGAGTGCGACCGCTGCGAATACTGTTAACAACACTAAATTGAATCGCCGTCCGGAGTTTGATTCTGACAGAACCTGTTGCATGGTCTTCCACTCTCCCACCGGAAGATCCTTGTCAATCGTTTGAATTTGATTTTTTACCCCACCCACCAGACTCAGAGGTTCAGTCGTAGTACGAGCTACCACACTCATCGACGGCGACGGCACCTGGAGATAAGGAAAGTAGACTTCAGGTTTGGCGGTTGTATCCAAACCCATTCGCTTTATGTCTGCAACCACACCCACTATTGAAATCCACGACTCACCGTCATCGAACGTTATACGTTTGGCTAGGGGGTCTTCAGTCGGAAAATAGATCCGAGCAAGATCGCTGTTGATGATCGCAGCGAGTGGCGCATCGCTATTGTCCCGATCGGAGAAGTCTCGTCCTTTCAACATGGAAATACCGAGCGTTTTGAAGTAGCCCGGGCTAATGCTGCTCGTATTGATGATCATCTCTTTGCCGGCCTCAGGTTCCGGACGTCCTTCGATGCGGAAGTCGGACCCGGAAACAGAGAGAGTAAGAGGCAGCGCCGTGGTCGCACCGGCAGACTGAACACCGGCAAGCGACTGAATGCGCTCCAATGCCTGTTGAAAGAACGCGGCCCGTTGACGATCCTCTGGATATTTGGAACTCGAAAGCGAGACGTTTACAGTCAATAGTTGATCGGGATTAAACCCGAGGTCTGTCTGCTGCAGCCGTACGAAGCTCTTGATCATAAGGCCCGCGCCGATCAGTAGGACCAGTGAAAGTGCTACTTCGACCGCTACTAACACGTTTCGTGTGCGTTTGCCGGCAACGCTTCCCATCGAGCCTTTCGAACCTTCCTTTAGCCCTTCGTTCAGGTTGGGCTTTGCCGCGTGAATCGCTGGCACTAATCCGAATAGAAGCCCTGTGATCAGCGAGATGGCGAGCGTGAAACCAAACACTCTGGCGTCAACGCCAACCTCATTGAGACGCGGGACATTGTCTGGAGCCAGTGCCACGAGAATATCCGTCCCCCAATATGCGAGTAAAAACCCGAGGCAGCCGCCGGCGAGTGAAAGCATAAGGCTTTCAGTAAGCAGCAATCGCAGAATGCGCAACCGGTTGGAACCTAAGGCAGTGCGAATAGCAATCTCTTTCTGTCGCGCGGCCGCTCTCGCGAGCAAAAGGTTGGCGATGTTTGCGCAGGCTATGAGCAGCATAAAAACAACTGCTCCGAGTAACACCAGCAAGGCCGGACGAATCTCCTTAACAGTCTGTTCTTGTGTAAGAATGAGGCTAATGCCAATGCCGGTATTGCTTTCAGGATAGTGCTGCTCCAGGCGACGCTCGATAGCAGTCATCTCCGCTCGAGCCTGGTCAATTGATACTCCGGATTTGAGTCGACCAATGGCGAAGAATGAGTAGTTGCCGCGACGCGTTTCATTCGCCGTCGGCGCCAACGGCACATACAGTTCAATAGGATCACTGATGACTTTGCCGAGATATCCGAAGCCAACCGGAAATTGAAAGCTGGCGGGCATAACACCTACGACAGTGTAATTCTGGTTATTGAGTGTTATTGATTTGCCTACAATTCCAGGATCCGAATTGAACTGTTTTTGCCAGAGTGCGTGCGCCAGGATTACAACGTGGTCGGCTCGCTCATTGTCTTCATCGGGTAAAAAGGTGCGACCAAGCAGCGGTGTCGCACCAACCAGCGAAAAAAGATT
>JAICQI010000534.1 GCA_025937955.1 Pyrinomonadaceae bacterium | reverse complement strand
TGAGATCGTATGTTGGTCGCAGCTTGTAAAGTATCGGCAGTGAGACTCTCCAGGCCATCCATTGGCGCGGCACGTCATCCAGATCCCAGCGCCGGCGCAAAAAAGTTTCCACTACCTGGATCTCTTGCTCAGTCAGACTGCTCAAGCCGGCTTGAAAGTCTACCGGTTTGAAAGAGCGACGCAGCGCCGGATCGCTCACGGGTGCGGCGAAGACTTGCGAGAACGCGGGCGCTTCTGCTTCACGCTCACGCACAACGACTGTGCCCGCCACCATGTCGCCGATGCGCTGATCGCGAGTGGTGGAAAAGACGGAGATCAGTCCGATCGAATAAAACGGAAGCGGCATCATGTCGAAACTGCGGAGCAGGTTCCGCACAGCCGCTTCCCAGAACGTAATGGGACGCCCGTCTTCGCGTATGACTCTCAATTTCAACCAGCGCTTGCCGGGAGTTTGTCCATTCCAAATCCATTCGAAGAACGCGAAGTAACCAGCGAAGACCAGAAACAGCAGCACGATCATCACCGCGTAAACCCACTTCGGCGCGCTCGATAAAGTTTCCTCGACAAATGAAAAACTCGCGAGTACAGCAGCAGTGATCGCAATCAGACCCAACGCCAGCCCCTGAATCCCATGGTCAATAGCGCACGCGATGAAGCGATTTCCGATCGACGCGAGCGCGAAGTGCAATGGCACACGCTCAGGCGTTTCGATGATCAGGACATCTTCGGTTGCGAATGTCGCAGACATAATCCGTCTTCAAATCCGTTTTAATCCGCGGCTAAATTTACTCGCCTCTCACACGCACGAAACGTCGCTTCCCGACTTGAATCAAAACCGCTCTATCCGTAACGAGGTTCACCTCGAAATCATTCTGCGTGCGGCGTTCGCCATCAACAGAAACTCCGCCCTGCTCGATCAATCGTCTCGCTTCTGCCATCGAAGGCGCGAGCTGCAGTTCAACCAGCAGCTTCGGAAGTTTCCACACACCGCACGCCAACTCCCTTTCCTCGACGTCCTCCGGCGCCTGCTTATTCCGAAACATCGCATTGAACTCATCCTCAGCTTTGCGCGCGTCTGCTTCGGAATGAAAATCCGCCACGATGCGTTTGGCGAGATCGACTTTGATATCGCGCGGATTACGCGTGTCGTCACGGAGTGCGGCTATCTCCGGCAACGTTAGATTGGTGCACAGCTCGTAGTAGCGCCACATCAGATCGTCGGAGATCGACATCACCTTGCCGAAGATCTCCTGCGGCGGTTCGTTGATGCCGATGTAGTTGCCCAAACTCTTCGACATCTTCTGCACGCCATCAGTGCCTTCCAGTAACGGCATGATCGTCGCGATCTGTGACTCCTGACCGTACTCTCTTTGCAGATTGCGGCCCATCAACAGATTGAATTTCTGATCGGTGCCACCGATTTCGACGTCGGCTTCCAGCGCGACCGAGTCGTACGCCATCACCAGCGGATACATGACTTCGTGCAGCGCCAGCGGCCGGTTCGCTTCCAGTCGTTGTTGAAAATCGTCGCGCTCGAGAATCTGTCGCACGGTAACGTGTGAAGAGAGTCGCAGGAAGCCTGCGGAACCGAGGTTGTCCATCCAGTGCGAGTTGAATTCGAGGACCGTCTTTTCTGGATCGAGTAACTTGAAGATCTGTTGTTTGTAAGTCTCGGCGTTGGCGTCGATCTCTTCGCGGGTGAGTTGTGGTCGCGTGGCGCTTTTGCCGGACGGATCGCCGATCATGCCGGTGAAGTCGCCGATGAGAAAAATCGCCGTGTGGCCCAGCTCCTGGAAGGCGCGCAGTTTGCGGAGCACGACTGTGTGGCCCAGGTGGATGTCGGGGGCCGTCGGATCGGCGCCGAGTTTAACGCGCAAAGGCTTGCCGGTGGAGGCCGATTTCTCGAGCTTCGCGCGCAATTCAGCTTTGCGAATTACTTCGACAGTGCCCTTAGCGAGATATGAGAGTTGCTCATCTATCATCATCAAGCGATAGATTAGCTTAACTGTTGGAGGGTGCGCTATCTTTGCTTTATGGAAGATAGCAATGTTCTCAGCAACGCTCGTTTGGGCTTTGTCGGCTGCGGCGTGATGGCGGAGGCGATTATTGCCGGACTGCTGCGCAAGAAGCTCGTCGGACCGGAGCAGATCGCCGGCAGCCATCCGCGGCAGGCCCGGCGCGAAGAGATGCACGTGAAGTACGGCATCGAGATGTTTGAGCACAACCGCGACGCTGTCACCAACAGCTCTTTGTTCGTGCTCGCGATAAAGCCGCAGCGTTTGCATCGCGTGCTGGAAGAGTTGAAAGGCGCGCTGGTGAAGGAGCAATTGGTTGTCTCGATTGTCGCGGGCGCGAAGATTGCCGTTATTGCCGAAGAGCTATTGCACGCTTCGATCGTGCGCGCGATGCCAAACACGCCCGCGCAGATCGGCGAGGGCGTGACAGCATGGACCGCGAGCCCCGAAGTGAATGAGACGCAGGAGCGACAGGTTTGTGCGATGCTCGAGGCGCTCGGCAAGGCTGTGCGCGTCGAGAACGAACACCAGATTGATATGGCAACGGCGCTGAGCGCGACTGGACCAACATACATCTTTTTGATGATGGAAGCGCTGATTGACGCCGGAGTTCACATGGGCTTTTCGAGGCATGTGGCCCAGGAACTGGTCCACCAGATGATGCTCGGAGCGGTCTTGTTCGCGCGCGAGTCGCACAAGCACCCAGCGGAGCTGCGGAACATGGTTACGTCACCCGGCGGCACTTCGGCGGAAGCGATCTATCAGATGGAGAAGGGTAGTTTGAGAACGGTGCTGTCGAAGGCTGTGTGGGCGGCCTACCAACGCGCTGAAGCTTTGGGAGAGAAATAATTTAGCCGCAGGCTAAAACCCTTGCTACCGCTTCTGGGTAGAGTTGGTGCTCTTGTTCGAGGATGCGTGCGGAGAGAGACTCAACAGTGTCGTCTTCCATTACCGGCACCGCGCGCTGAGCGATGATTGGGCCACCATCGAGCGTCTCGTCGACAAAGTGAACCGTGCAACCACTCACCTTCACACCATGCGCGAGTGCCTGTCGCTGCGCATCGAGCCCGGGAAAAGCCGGTAGCAGGCTCGGATGAATATTTAAGATCCGCTTCCGGAATGCCTCAATAAAACACGGCGACAATAGACGCATGTAACCCGCCAGACATACTAAATCCACTTGATGCTCGCGCAACACCGAGATGATCTCGCGTTCGTGCTCTTCGCGATTGCGTCCACTGCGTTCGATCGCGCGCGTCTCGATCCCGCGTTCTCGTGCCAGTTCGAGCCCGCGAGCGTCAGGCTTGTCGCTGATCACGATCGCGATCTCGGCATTGGGAATGGCGCCGCTGTTAACAGCATCGCTCAACGCAAGCATGTTTGATCCGCGGCCGGAGATCAGAATCCCGATCCTCTTATTCTTCAGATCAGCACCTCACGATTACCCGTTACGACTTCTCCGATCCGGTAACACGCTTGCAGATGACTCTCAATCACGTCCGAATCCGACGGCGAGCAAACGATCACCATCCCGATACCCATGTTGAACGTCCGATACATCTCGGTTTCCGAAACGTTTCCGAGCCGGCGCAGCAACTCGAATAGCGGCGGCGTAGCCCACGAGTCTTTATCAATCTTTACCGCGGTGCCTTCGGGAAGGATGCGCGGAATGTTGTCGGTGAGACCGCCGCCCGTGATGTGGGCCAAACCTTTAATAACTCCCTGGTCGAGCAGACCGTCGAGTGGTTTCAGATAACTGAGGTGCGGCAGCAATAGTGCTTCGCCCGCAGTCATTCCCAACTCATCTATCTGTGTATGAGCTTCGTAACCAGCGACTTCGAAAAAGAGTTTGCGAGCGAGCGAGTAGCCATTCGTGTGCAGACCCGCGGAGGGTAGCGCCAGCAAAACGTCTCCGGGCGCGATCGTCTTGCCGTCGATGATCTTCTCGCGGTCAACTACGCCGACGATGAAACCGGCAATGTCGTATTCACCTTCCGAGTAAAAACCCGGCATCTCCGCCGTCTCGCCGCCCAACAGCACACAACCATTCTCACGACAACCATTCGTCACGCCTTCGATGATGCTCGCTACGACATCGGGTGATAACTTGCCCGTCGCGATATAGTCCAAAAAGAAAAGAGGACGCGCGCCCTGCACGAGAATGTCGTTGACGCAGTGATTCACAAGGTCGCGCCCGACCGTGTTGTGAACGCCGGTAGCGAAAGCGATCTTGAGCTTCGTCCCAACGCCGTCAGCCGACGCGACGAGCACCGGCTGCTTCAGTCCAGGGAACGCGCCGTCAAACATTCCCCCAAAGCTTCCGATTTCCGAAAGCGTGCGCTCGTTGAACGTCCGTCGGGCGAGCTCTTTGATCCGGTCTGTCGCGCGCGTGGCGGCGTCGATGTCCACACCCGCGTCGGAATAAGAAATAGGTTTAGTCATTGTGCTGCTTGCTTGGACCTTTGTAGGGGCGGCACTCCGTGGCCGCCCGTCTCGCGCGTAATCGAACAACGGGCGGCCACAGAGGGCCGCCCCTACAATTATTTCTTTGGTTTCGGTGGTGGGCCGAAGTCGCCGTACGCGATGAAACCGGAGCGCGAGGAATCATCCTTCTGCGCGGTCCGGCCGGCCCACATGTCTTCGGTCGTTTCCTTCGCGGGCTTGATCGTCATGTCAGATTCTTTGCCGCGTGTCGTGATCGTGATCTCGCCCTGCAAGTC
>JAICQI010000943.1 GCA_025937955.1 Pyrinomonadaceae bacterium | reverse complement strand
TTATTGAAATCGCGGCCTTCGAAGAAAAGCCTGCCGCCGGGTAAGAGTTATCTTTCAGTCGGCTTCACGGAACTCCTTTCCACGTTCAAAGAACTCAAGCGGTTGCCTTTGACCGCGCGTTACCTGCTTGCCTATTTGATCTACAACGACGGCATTCAAACTGTCGTCTTCGCGGCCAGCGCGTTCCTCGAACAGGAGTTGTTTCCGGGTGGCAATCCAGTCTTTCTGCTGCGGATATTCTTGATGGTCCAGTTTGTGGCAGTCTTTGGCGCGCTGTTGTTTGAACGGCTTGCGTATCTGCTCAACACTAAAAATGCGATCATAGTCTCACTCGTGATCTGGTCAGGCATCGTGATCTACGCGAATCGATTTCTCGACACTGTGCCTGAAGCGTGGGTCCTGGCGGCGATGATCGCGATCGTGCTAGGTGGCTCGCAGGCACTTTCACGATCGCTCTTCTCCAAGATGATTCCAAGAGGTCGAGAAGCTGCGTTTTTCGGACTGTACGAAGTCTCCGAGCGCGGAACATCGTGGATGGGTCCGCTGCTGTTCAGCATCGTGATTGCGCGAACCGGTTCTTACAGGCAGGCGCTGCTGTCGTTGGTATTCTTCTTTGTTGTGGGATTGATATTGCTGTGGATAACGAACACCGACAAAGGCATCAAGGAAGCAAGTTTAGCCGCAGATTTCGCAGACGAACGCTGATCAGATTCGCGTTCATCTGCGAAAATCTGCGGCTAAGTATTCCTAACCTGCGATCTTTCTTCCCCTGGAGATCGGCTCTTTCTCCATGCACTCCGGAGAGCAGAACGTTGCTAATCCGGATTTGAGCTTCAATGCACGATCTTCCGGAACCCACGTTTCGCATCTCTCACAACGCACTAACTTGTTTGACGAAGTCGCAGACCTCGTCGCACTGACATCGGTTGCGGAGTTAATCGATTCAGTAACTTTCCTGATGAGTCTGAGGTAAGGACGTACGCGGACGTAGATCAGCGCTAAGACAAAGCCAACCACTGTGGCGATGATCAGGTATTTCATAACAGGATTTTACCCTGTCTAGCCTCGATCGTCGCCTGCTCTGTTTGCTCCAGCGGCGTAAGGTTCGTCATTCGCTCGACGTCTCGGCATAGGATCACTAGCACGACGTCGGGGTTGGGATTCCTTCGTGCGCCGGTCGAGGCTTCCCGGAGGAAGTCCACGACCATGCACAGCCTCTTCGAGGATTCTCGTAATCTCCTGCGAGAGCGTTCGATGCTCGGCGGCCGCGCGGCGACGAAGAGATTCCTTGAGGTGGTTTGGAACGTATGCGCCTATGAAAACGCCTTTGCGATTAGCCATCTATCCGTCGCCTCTCTCTTGTCGGTCAAAAACTAACAACCCTGCAATTGCGGAACAGGTCTATAAGCCGAATTCTGTGCTTCGATCCAAAAATCGAAGTGGCGATCATTCATCTAGTCCAGCCGTTGCCGGCTGGCTCCAGCGACCTACCCGGAGGTCGTAGCGGATAAATCCGCTTCGGGCGGGCAGCCCTTTTAACGCCTCCCTATTTGGTCTTGCACCGCGAGGAGTTTGCCTGGCCGCGCATGTCACCACACGCGCCGGTGCGCTCTTACCGCACCATTTCACCCATCACCCGTTAAGGGCTGGTTTACTTTCTGTTGCACTTGTCGTCGCCCGGCAGTCATTTCTGACCACCTGACGCCCCGCCGTTAGCGGGCTCGCTGCCCTGTGGTGTTCGGACTTTCCTCTCCCGGCTTTCGCCGGCAGCGACCGCCCGACCTGTTCTCTTGCAAGGCTCAGGAATTATAGCAAACCAGTGTTCAACGGGTATAGCCAAGGTAAATACGTTAGCCAAAGTACTTGAAGCCGACGCGCAGGTTGTTTGTCCACGTCAATGGGACAAACAGCGCGACGGCAATCGACGTCAGCCAATGTGACGCGGCGAGCGCGAAGAGGTTTGGTTCTTTC
>JAICQI010000651.1 GCA_025937955.1 Pyrinomonadaceae bacterium | reverse complement strand
GATCGATCGTTAAGCCTTCTTCGGAAACAGAACCAAGCAGGCCCTTTTCTTGAAGAAACGTCTTCGCTCGCGACAATGAAGCAACGCTTATAACAATTGCCTGAAGTCTGTTCTCCTGATTCTGAACTATACGTATCGCAGGCCCGTCACCGACGCGCCAAAACCCCGGCTCGACCGCGCGCCTCGGTGCCAACAGCCTTCCCCACAGATTCATTGCCAGCTTCACGTCAGTGGCACCCACGATCAACTCTTCTACACCCATCACGCCGAGTGGCCCGCCGCCTGTCGCCCGCAGCTCCTTAAGCAGACGTGCACGCCGCTGCTCAACGTTTACATAGGTCGGACTGTACTCGCTGAGGAAAATGTGCATCGTGGCATTCGCCGGTCGGTCGTCGTCGGAAAACTGGCGCAAGGTTACGTTTGTGAATAACGTGCGTTTTGATCCGTCACGTTCCGTGATGATGAACGGACGCGGCGCACCATATGGAATGTCTCTCCGTTTTAACTCGACCAGACACTCGGCGGCTAACGGCGTCGGCTCGAACCCAAAGCCTACTAAATGTACGCGTGATGACCTCTGGTCGGGAAACTTAATCACCTCGACATTCACATTGCCGAATCCAACCGCGCCGCTCGTGACGCTGCCGCGCAGTGCTAAAGACCATGCGATCGGCAGCTGCAAGGTCTCTGTAAAGAACGCGTAAAGTCCGGCAGGAGCATCCGTCCTGATCATGATGTGGTCTATCTGCCGAACCGGTGACGCACCCGGTGCCTCTACTTGCGCCACAGAGCTGATCCAACTGAGTGCGAGAATACTCGCGGATACTACAATGAGAATCGCTTTTCGCTGGCTCATAGCTAACACAACGCAATCCCACGAATGCTAAAGTGAGATCCGATTCGCAATCGGGATCAAGATTAGTTGTCGTGCGCAACTAACAGTGTTATTTCGGCGGTCCATTAGGTCCCATAACTTACTATGTGATTCTCTGAAATACCTGAAGTGCGGCACCAGTTTGGAAGACTTCGACCCATGGTTCGGCCTCCTCGAATGTCCAAATCAGGAGTTTGGAGAACATAAGGCGCTCTAAATCACCATCAGGCCACGGCATGTTCCAGCCACCAAGAGTCGCAGCTATATTTCCCGATACAGCGGGCAGTTGCTCTGCCAGAGAGCTTCGTACTCGTGAGCTATCTGGCCGGGGAAATTGTCATTGAATGGCTCAGTTCTGGACCAATCGTGTTCGGCGAGAAAGCGGCCGACCAGTTCCGAACCCTGCAAGAATACGGCGTCCACAGGCGGAAGCGAGACATAATGCTCCGCATATAAGGGAACGTCAGACTTGTATGGCTTTTCGGACAAACTCACTGAGCCGGCGCCGCCTTGTACCGTCACAGTGAGCCACCGCGAGCCACTTTCGAATGAGACGCAGGGTTGTCCCTCCTCGATCCCATGCCAATAGCCAGCCGGATCGCCAGTCCCAATCTTCCGAAGAAGATAGCCAGGTCGAGCAAGTCTCTCCGCTTCGGCTTGAAAGGCTGCGAGGTTCATTCCGGAATTACATGATATCGTGCTTGAGCGGCCCGCCTAACTGCGGCTGGTCCATCGCCGGCAACCGTTGGGTCACTCACATCCTCTCTATCCGGGCAGGACTGGTTGTCGATAGCTGCCAACTCATTTCATTTAAGGTTTCTTGCTATAAATCGGTTTACTTCCACGGCGGCGACACGGTTCGATTCCCGTACCGGACGCACAACTTGGGCTTATGTAGTCGGATTGTTGTTTGCAGCGTGCGTCGAAAGAATCAAGCGCGCTACTTCTGCCGGCTCGTCCATCTGAACAAAATGGCGTGCACCAGGCAGGAGAAACAAATCAGACGTGGGAAACAGCTCGTGAAATTTTTGCGCCACACCCTTATTCAAATATGGATCGGCGTCACCAAAAATGATTCTGACTGGGCGCCTGAATTCTTTCAGCCTCGGAATCATGTTCGAATGCGATCGTATAGTTGGCAATAAATCTTCATTCAGTCGAAAGAAGGCAGGGCGCGCACTCGGTACTGCGTCAAACTGTTGGTACAACAATGGGACGAATTCATCTCTCACCTCAGCATCTCTAAAGAACCTTCCAACCTGCCACCAATACATTCGACGGAAAACCAAGTGATCGAACATTCCAGATACCAGGCGCGCAACATTTCTCACGACTGGTGTTGAGAAAAGCCAGATGGCTTCGGGTGATCTGAGCGTTGGCATCGCACAGTAATAGGTATTCAAAAGCACCAGTGTGGCCACTCGATCGGAATTATTTAACGCCCAATCAATTGCCGGTGGGCCGGAGGCATCATGTGCCACGAGGGCAACTTGCCCGAGATTACGTTGCCTGATTACTGCATCTAAATCGAGTTCCTGATTGTTTGCGGTGTACGCATACCCAAGGGGCTTATCGGAGTTGCCCCACCCCAGGAAATCAAAGGTAACTAAATGCCGCGGTGGCGAGAGATGCGGAACGATACGATCGTAAAGATGCAGATTATCCGGAAAGCCATGCATCAGGATGATGGCTGGTTCCTCACCCGAGTACTCTCGCACGTAAATGCGATATCCATCGCGTTGCACGAATGTTTCAGAATAATTCATCCTGCCCTTTCAGCGAGCACTGAAGGTGTACCCAGCTCAAAGGATCGGAATTAGGATCATTCCCGATGGCTACAATGAGCATACCTTCAGCCGCGCGGGGCACCGGTGACGTGGGGTCGGTAGTCCGCAAACCATCAGGCGTAATACGAGCGGGCTAGCTACCTCACGGTGCTATCCATGCCGCAACGTTTCCTTTAAATCCCTACAAATCGCTTCTCTTTCCCCGCGGCGACACGGATTTGATTCTCCTACGGGACGCCAGTACAAACCAGGACGCCATTAGCCACAGGCCCAGCCAAACGCCAATCGCTCTTTGTGGGTTTCGCACTGTGTGATATGACCACACCCAACATCACCAAACTCGATTGGGAGATTGTCGTTAGAGTCTATTTGGAACACCAGCCGCATCCGATCTCCACAGTCAGGGCAATCGGGATACTCGACTCCTTGAATCCAATGAGGCCAACCTCCTAACTTGTCTCCTGACCCAGGGAAGCCCTCATCGGATAATTGTTCCCACTCAATCTCATCCATCTCGATGCCTAATGAGTTTCCTTCTTCCCAGTTCGGATAATCGTAGTTTTCTTGCCATCCAATTATGGACCTTGGTGGTAAAAGATCTTCAATTGCCGGAATAGCAACAACGGAAGGCTTATTCTCTTTTGGAATCAGTCTCACGACTACGCTCTTTGCAAATGGGAAGAACGCTTCGCATTCAACTTCACAATGCGGGTCTTGGCTTGTGCAATAGAACAACTGGATTATTCCGTCGCCGAATTCACCCAACAACACTGTAGGAAGGTCATAAAGATTTAACTGGAGAAAAAGCTGCAAGTGCTTATGACAGTTCGGACACCTCGGCCATTCTTCCGTGCCGTTCAACCACGGCATACCCGAGAACTTCGAACCATCCTGTCGACCTTCCTGATCAGTTACTAATGGTTTCCAGGCAATCCGTTTGAAACGGGCCAGAGTAGATTGCTTATTCATATCGATTAGTTAAGGAGTGTAGCCAAACTCAAATCTAAGGACAGCAAACGCTGTCTCCATTGGAGCAAGAAAGACAGCAGCCCCAGTTCACGCCAAAGAATCAAGCCTAGCAGCACGGTGCAGCTTGAACGTTAAAAACTACACCGCCACGACGAAGTCTGGTGCAGCGGTCATCATGGTGCGGGCTTAGGACAGGAGTTCTTCGGACTCGCAGTCCTAACACAGCGACTAAGCCATTTT
>JAICQI010000356.1 GCA_025937955.1 Pyrinomonadaceae bacterium | reverse complement strand
GAACTTGAGCTAAACGTGGGGTGAGATTCGCCTTTCCGAAAAAATTCTCTAATGCTCAAGAGTTTTCGAAACTAAAGCGTTTCGATCCGAGAGCAGCGCACGGTTGACGAATGCACGCGCAAACAGCTGTTCACCTCGATGAAACAATCTCGCGATGCTTGAGCCGGCGGTTTCCACTGTGAAGCGTATGAAGTCGCCGCGGGCGATGAAGGACTGATTACTCGAGCGTGAGCCGCGGACTCGTAGCCTTATCTCTCCGGTCGCTGAGATGAAATTAGACGGGGCGAGCTGCGTGTTGGTAATTGTCACGTCCGTTTCACCCATCGTGCGTGAATCTATTTGCGTCCACGTTGATGTTGACCAGTTGAAAAGATACATGGTCTGCGTGGTGTTGCCTTTAGAGTAATCACCGTTGTAGGTCGTAATCAGTTGCGAAACTGAAGCCGGTGATTCACTGATTGTGACGCTTGCGTACCAATCCGTAACTCGGGGCGCACTGGAAGTCGAATTAACCTGGTAATAACTCTCGTTATTCGTCGCGAGATTTGTGAAGCTCCCCGAGTTGAGTGAGCCTGACAGAATTGTTGTGGCAATGGGAGCGTAATTTATCGAGCCGCCGGTCTGGAATGAATGATCCACGGAAGTCGCAGTGTTGCCGGCGGCGTCGGTGGACTTCACGCGATAGTGATAAATCGTGTTTCCGCTGAGCCCGGTGAGCGGAATGCTGTGGCTAGTGACGTTCGTCGCATTTGAAGTACTGCTTCCATAGCTCGTAGTCAGTCCGTATTCGACAACCGAGTTTGAAGCTTCATCTGTGGTCCAGGTAATGGTCGCGCCGGATGCCGTGATAGCCGTTGCCTGAACATTAGAGATAACCGGAGGTGTTGTATCAGGTGGTCCGGCAATATCATCCAGCGCAATCGTCCTCGGCAAACCTGAAGCTGCCACTTCATTCGGGCCTTGTGTGACGGCGCCATCAGCCGAAACAATGAAAGTGCTGACTCCGTCCGTAGAAATTTTTATGTTCCCCACGCTGTACCCGGCGAAGCTGGTCTGCGATCCGGTTGGCGCACCTTCTTCACTTTGCAGAACGAGAGCCGGTGGGGCGGTGATGCAAGCAGTGGCCTGTGCCAGCAGCACATGCTCAACGACATCGACGCGGGGAAGTTCAAAACCACTGCTTTGTCCAGCCCCGGTAGAGATCACGGCGACTGCGGGTTGTGACAAGTTCATCCAATTCTTGTTTGTACTACTTTCACTGCCATGATGATTCACATTCAAGACGTCGATGCCGCCGGCTGAAATCAACGGGAAAGCGCCACCCGGTGAAATCGCCTGGATCACCGAGCTCTCAACATCTGTCTGACTTGAAGTGAATCTTCCGGTACAGGCCTCATCAATGTTTCCTCCTCCCATGTCACTCGCCCATATGTAATCGAAGCCGCCATATTGAATCAATATCGCGATTGAGCGATCGTTTTCATTAGAGACAGAAACTGAGCCGCCGCCGATGATGCTGCCGTTACGCGCCACCACGGTTAGCTTAGCTCCATTGCCGAGTTGGATTACCGTCCCCACTGGAACAGACTCTGGCGCACCAGCTGTTGTTGTAGCCGCCGCAGCATTCCAGCCGGTGACGCAGGTTGATGTGGTCGAAGAACCGTTGTAGTAGTTTTTTCCATGCACGTTGTAGCCGGCGTTAATCACTTCATCGAGCCCACCGAGGTGATCGCAATGCTGATGACCGGCAAACGTGTAATCGAGACCATTAGCGGGCATGATCCCGATCGATTGAAGATAGGGCACCACCCGATCCGTGCCTCTTCCGGTATTGCCGGCTTCCAAAAGTACCGTCGTTCCATTGGGGCCTTTCACTAGTACGGAGCCTCCCCAGCCAACGTTGATGTAATGAATCTCGAGTTGTTGTGCTGAAGCGGAGATCGGAAGGACCACCAAAACAAGCCACAGGAACACGCGCGAAACAGTCAGACGTCCAGTCATACTCATTCCTCCTCAAGAGAAAGGTTGCGTTGAATGGGAGGGCTACTGTGAAGTGAAAGTGAGGTAGGAACTTGGCTGGTAAACTGGGCCCCAGATTTAGTCCGGCGCGGATACTATAAGACTATCGTCGGAAAAGAAATGACTTACACCGCACAGGCGCGTGCTCCACCTGCGTGATGCCGTCTTGTATCGATCAAAGATCAATTGATTGGATCGAATCACGTGTTCTTTGTGCTTTTTTGCGGCCACAGATAAACTACTCGGCCTGATGAGTGCAATCGGCAATAAGCAGCTGCTGCCCGGCCAATTCTACGGAAACGTCGTCAATAAACGCCGCTGCAGCGGCCTGGTTCTGTCGGAGCTCAAACATACGTCTCCCAAGAAGCTGGTCGAACACTCTCACCAGCTCGCAAATTTTTGTCTCTTATTAGTGGTGGGTATCGAGAATATTTTGGATCGCGTCTCATTCGCGACCACGAGCCGTTCAAGTTAAAAATCAGGAGCACAGAATGAAAACTTTTTACCGTCTATTAACCGTCTTCATCCTTCTCGTTGTTGCTTCACCGTTGGTTTCATCGCAGCAGAAACCGGAACCTAAAACTGAGCCGGCGCACAAGATGGTCGAGTTTCATATGGCGCTGCTGAAGCGGGGGCCGAAATGGACTGCCGCGGAGAACGAGGAAACCAAGCGTTTGCACCAGCAACACGTCGACTACGTCATGTCGGCGCTCGATTCCGGCAAGGCGGTCCTCGCCGGACCATTCACTGACGGTGGCGAAATAGATGGCGTGTTTATCTTTCGTGCGAGCTCTGCCGCGGAAGCGAAAGCCTGGGCCGAAGCTGATCCGACGGTGGCATCCGGATTCCGTATCGCGGAAATGCATCCGTGGTGGTCGGAAGATATCTTTAGCAAACCAACCAAGCCGATTAAGCTGACGCAAATGTTTCTCGCTTTCCTCACTCGTGGTGAAAAGTGGACCCCGGAAAAAACACCCGCGACGGAAGAGATTCAGAAGGGTCACATGGCCAACATCAACCGGCTCGCGGAAATGAAGAAACTGATCGCCGCCGGACCGTTCGGAGACAATGGACGCTTGCGCGGCATCTTCGTATTTCGTGTCGCGTCGCTGGACGAGGCAAGGGCCTTGACTGCGACCGATCCGGCCGTCCAGGCGGGCAGACTCGCGATGGACATTCATCCATGGATGGTGCCCGAAGGAGTGCTGCCGTAGCTGCCCTAATTCTCTTTGCGCTTGCGGCTTCGTTCCAGTTGCACTGATCCCAGCGCTTTCCACAAATCGGCAGCACGAATGTACGGGGGCAACTCACCGGCGGTGCTCATGACAAACCCGTAGCTCTGCTCCTGTCCGATGTTGCCATGTGTGGCTTGCAGGATGGTAAACACGTCCAGCAAAGAGCTGCCGGTGTAATAACCATCCTTTAAATTGACAATGACGTTCGCCCGATTCAACACTCCGTGTGTCGCTCCTTCGAAAATGCGTCGCACGACATCAGGCCTGACGCTGTCCCGAGTCAATGCAAACCAGTCTTCATCCTTGATGAATCCATCGGCGCCGTTTCGAGGCTGTGTGATCAACTGCAGATCAAGAGGATCGCCTTTTATCGCTGAGTAGCGATATTCTTCGCCGCGTTTCTCGATGGTCGCTTCCCCGTGGCGGTTAACAACGTACACTACGCCATTTTGTTCGTAAGCAATAAAATCGACGCCTTCGAGAGGGGCCAACACTTTGGACAGGCGTTCTTCATTCTTATCTCTGGTGAATAAGACTGCACTGCCAACCAGACCGAACTGTGGCAACACCACGCTTCGGTCGTTGTTGATCTTATTCTCTAACTTGAAGCCTGCCCGACTGAGCGGCTCTTTCAGTGCTACACGACGGTACTTCCGAAAATGATTGCCGTGGTCTGAGAAGATAGTGACAGAAACAGGAATCTTACTGTCGCGAACAATATCTTCGACAGTTTCATCCAACTCGTCGAGAAAACTGCGTAGGAAAGTTTCACCGCCAAGGTGCGCTAACGAATCCGTTGCTCCCGTGTAAGCGAAAAACACAGCTTGACGACTATTCTTCGCTTTTTGACGAAGGCGAATAAGATCACTGCGTGATTCGATATAGGTCGAAAGCGGAGGCGCTGCATAACCCAAACCACTCTTCAGGGCGGAGGGATGATAGTCGAAGAGTTCGCGAAACGTGCCGCGAACAAAACGCCCACTCCGAAAGCGGTCGAGTATCCCACCACGCATCTTGTTTGCTTCCGTGTCGAAGAAATTGTCTTCATAGCCGCTGCTCATTGCCGCTCCCGCCGGCTCAAGGATCGTGCTCAGGGCCGCATTCGTCAGTGAAGGAAACGTCGAGATCATGCGCGAAGGCGGGTGAAATAGCTTGAAGTGCCCCTCTCCGCGCATCTTGTTGATGGTTGAGACGCCGACTCCGTCGATGCAGATAATGACATGCCGCGCAGCCGGCTTTTGGACAACCTGACCTATTATCCGGAGTGGCATCAAAGTTGACATGAGCAAGATCGCGAAGATGGGTTTCATTGCTGTAACGTAAACCTCGTTGAAAACTAATCTATCGCTTCCAGTCAAGAATGATGCCAGTCGACGTTCGTGCCCGCCGCGACGGACTGCCCTTAGAGGACCCACACGGCTGGACGAAGACCTGACAGTAGTAAACATTTTGTTGCACCTGTAACCCGGCTATGGAACCACTTGAAGAGATCCTTCAGGAAATCAACTCCTTCGAAACCCAATTAAGTCGCCGTAGCTTTCTTGGAGCCGCGTTACTGATCGCAGTTGCAGCCGACGTTTCATTAGGCAAGGATGACAAACGGTTCATCGATGCCGTCGCCGGCACGCTCATTCCCGCCACGGCACTACAAACCACTGGCATAAATGTGGGCCAAAATGTCGATCGACTACTGCAAAGTGGGAGCGCCGATCATCGTAGAAAGGTAACCCGGTTCCTTGCGTGGTCGCAGCGGGCGTCAATTCTGTATGGAGGTGAAAAAGTTGCGCTTAACGCGCGAGGCTCGCGATTCATGCTGGTCCGTAAAATGGGTCGCACACTGTCGTCGCTCTGCTTGATCGCGTTCTGGGCAGATGAACGAGCTCTCGCGCTTATCGATGTGCCGGAGGAAAGAATGTGATCAGAAAACTCACCAACGAACACCGAAGCCACATCATTTCAGCTCGCGATCTGGGGACTTCCGAAAAGCACCGGCAAGTCTTGCACACCTACTACGATGCGTGCGTGATTGGCTCTGGTCCAGGTGGCGCGGTAGCTGCCGCAACGTTGGCCCAGGCAGGTCTCAAAGTTTTATTGGTCGAGAAAGGGCCGTTTATTCCGCAGGAACAAATCAACTTTCGTGTACTCGAAATGTCGAACAGGTTTGGCCATGTCGAAACGACCAGTGGTTATCGTACGGTGCTTTATCAGGGAAGTGCCCTCGGCGGCAGCAGTATGATTTTCGGCGCAGTGGCAATGAAGCCGAAACAATTTATTTTTGACGAGTGGCGGCAGAAAAGCGGGATCGTTGAAATCAATGCTGAAACTCTGGAACCTCACTATCAACACATCGCCGAAGTAATGTCGGTTACACGCCAGACAAAGGATCTGGAGAATCGACCAAACGCGGTCGTGCGTGAAATGGCTGGGGCACTCGGCAAACCGGACGATCTTGTGTTTGTTAATCGGTATACGAGTGCGTGCGGGGGAATTGGCCTTTGCAATTTCGGGTGTGGCGTTGATTTGAAAGGTAACATGAGCAACAGCTTTCTGCCGCTAGCTCTAGAGACCGGAAATCTCACGGTATTGACTGATTGCGATGCAAGGTCTGTGGTTGGCGAGGATCATAAGGAAGGCTGGACCGCTTCCGCTCTGGCGGTGTTGCCGAGAGATGCCGGCAGCCAAAGTGCAACTTTGATCAAGGCTCGCCGGATCATTGTTGCTGCCGGCGCGTTTTTCTCCTCCGCTTTGCTGCTGCGTAGTTCGAGGTTTCCCAACCGGCAGTCGATAGGGCAAAAGGTCTACCTGCAACCTCACGCACAAGTGTTTGCGCTGTTCGACAAGCCAATGACATCGCGCGGGACGCTCGAGGATGGTCAGTATGTTCCCCATAACGGCGTTCCGGCAATCTACAACTTCCTCGGTTTCTTGCAGGAGCATCACTTTTGGTGGCTGGCGAGTATTCTCTATCCGGCAAGCCTGGCATCGTTTGTCTCGTATCTCCCGCCACAAGACCATTTCGAAATCATGCGGCAGTTTCACCTCACGATGAGTCTCACAGTGACTGTGAAAGATGACCCGGCAAAGTCTCGAATTGTGCTGAAGGACGGGCGGGCACAACTCGAT
>JAICQI010000276.1 GCA_025937955.1 Pyrinomonadaceae bacterium | reverse complement strand
CTCCACGGGACAAGCCCGTGGCATCCAAGCGTTTTTATTTTTTGCGTTTGTAGCAGCCAACGTGAAAACTCCACGGGACAAGCCCGTGGCATCCAAGCGTTTTTATTTTTTGCGTTTGTAGCAGCCAACGTGAAGCTCCACGGGACAAGCCCGTGGCATCCAGGCGCTCTTATTTTTTGCTTTGGTAGCCGCAAGCGTGAAAACTCCACGGGACAAGCCCGTGGCATCTCTTCCGAGCTGTCCAAAATTTAAAACGTTTTTCGGCTGTCGAGCAGTATTGTCACCGGACCATCGTTAACAAGTTCAACCTGCATCATTTTGCGGAAGCTGCCAGTTTCAATTCGCCCGAGTAGCTTTCGACTGCTCTCCACGAAGTAATCGTACAAAGGCTCTGCGATCTCGGGCGCAGCGGCATCGCTCCACGATGGTCGCAGACCGCGTCGGACGTCGCCGTACAACGTGAACTGGGAGACAATCAACAACCCGCCCTCGATATCTTTGACCGACACGTTCATGCGACCTTCCGCATCGTCGAAGATCCGCAGTGAGACGATCTTCGGCGCCAGGTAATCGGCGTCGTCCTTCGAGTCGTCGCCGGCAATACCCAACAAAACGACGAGACCGTTCCCGATCTCGCCGACAATCTCACCATCGATAGTGACGCTGGCGCGCGTCACGCGTTGCACTACTGCTCGCATTTATCTAGTTTTAAAAACAGACTGGCGGACAAAAGACGTATTCGTATCCTCATCTCTTTGGAGGACGGCTGGGTCTAATCTCAACTCGGCTCGGCAGCGCGCGATCGGGATATGCGAGCAGATCCATCACCACGTGCGCAACGTCATCAGGTTGAAGTTGCCAGCTCTTTTCATCGCTCGGCGTATCGCCACCAAACTCCGTGTTCACGGAACCGGGCATAATGTAGCTCACCTTGATCCCGTCGTGCCTGACTTCCTGCATCAGTGCTTCGCTGAAACCGTTCAAGCCAAACTTCGAAGCGTTGTAAGCGGCCATCTGTGCGTGCGCGTTGGCCCCGGCCAATGACGAGATGTTGATGATGTATCCGCCGCCACGTTGCTTCATCAGTGGAATGGCTTCGTGGCAGCAGTAGAAGACTCCACACAAGTTCGTTTCAATTACAGCGCGGAACTCTTCCGGACTAATCGACTCTACCGGCGCAAAGAGGCCAATGCCGGCGTTGTTAACGAGAATGTCGACGCGACCGATTTCGGCAAACACCGCCCGCACCTGATCGTAATCGCGAACGTCGCAGACGTAACCCATGGCAGTACCGGGTCCCACGGCGTTCAGTTCCGAGATTGCATTCGCGATATCGTCTTCTCTACGCGCCGTGATCGCAACCCTTAGACCTACACCGACGAGCGCTTTCGCAATCGCGCGCCCAATCCCCCTCGTCCCCCCCGTAACAATCGCAGTCTTGTTTGTCAGATCCACAACTTCAACCTTACGTATTGTGCGCCCTAGTTTAGCTTTGCCCGCAGTCTTTCGTTCACGACTTTGGGGTTGGCTTTGCCCTTCGATGCTTTGATCACCTGGCCTACGAAGAAACCAAACAGGGCTTCTTTGCCGGAGCGATAGTTGGCTAGCTGATCGGGATTCGCGGCGATCACGCTTTCGATCAGCGCATCGATCTCGCCCGTGTCGCTTACCTGGACCAGGCCTTGTTCTTCGACAATCGTCTGGGCCGGCTTTCCGGTCTTGAACATCTCGACCAGAACGTCTTTTCCCTGTTTGCCGCTGATCTTTCCTTCGTCAATAAGACGCACGAGCGCGCCCAACTCATGCGGCGACACCGGTGAGTCTGCCGCGGAAAGGTTGTTGGCTTCGAGCTCGCGCAACAACTCAGTGCGTATCCAGTTTGCAGTCGCACGTGGATTACCCGACGCCTCCGACGCTGCTTCGTAGTAGTCAGCCAGCGATCGCTCCGAAACGAGTTGCGACGCATCCGCGTAACTCAAACCATACTGCTCGCCAAAACGCTTGCGCCGAGTCTCGGGAAGCTCCGGCATCGCACGTCGCACGTCTTCAACAAACTGCTCCGACACAATCAACGGCTGGAGATCGGGCTCCGGAAAGTAGCGATAATCGTGCGCCTCTTCCTTCGAACGCATGACGCGGGTTTCCATTGCCCGGTCGTCCCAGAGTCGAGTCTCCTGCGTTAACCGTCCACCGGACTCGAGAACTTTGATGTGTCTTGCGACTTCATACTCGATCGCGCGTTGCATAAACCGCACCGAGTTCAAGTTCTTCAACTCGACCTTGGTACCATACTTCTCTTCACCAACACGCCGGACGGAAACGTTTGCCTCGCAACGCAGGTTTCCCTTCTCCATATCAGCTTCCGACGCGCCAACCCACTGCAACGATCGACGCACGTGATTCACGTAGTCGTAAGCTTCCCACGACGATCGAAAGTCAGGCTCGGTAACGATCTCCGCCAGCGGCACGCCGGCGCGATTGAGATCGATATACGAGTAACGATCAACATCCGGTAGTCCTTCGTGAACGTTCTTGCCGGCGTCTTCTTCGAGATGCAGACGCGTAATCCGGATCGTCTTTGGACGCCATTCCATCGGATGGCCGGCGTCGTCACGTTCGGCGGTCATGATCTCGAGCTGGCCGTTCGCTGAGAAAGGTTGATCGTATTGCGAGATCTGGTAGCCCTTGGGCAAATCCGGATAGAAGTAATTCTTACGCGCGAAGATCGACTTGTTGTTGATGTGCAGTCCCAACGCCAGCGCCGCACGCGCGCCGAGCTCGACGACGCGTCCGTTCAGCACCGGCAACGCGCCGGGCAGGCCGAGACATGTCGGACAAGTGTTGGCGTTAGGTTCGTCGCCGAAGCGCGTGGCGCAACCACAAAAGATCTTTGATTCGGTGCTCAGTTGCGCATGGATCTCGAGACCGATAACTGTTTCCCAGCTCATCTGCGTGATCCGCGTCCTCTGTGCATGGGCCGGGGATTGATATTTACTCTCGGTGTGAATATGTTCCTGCGGCCAGTAAACGGAACTCTCGGAAACGGAGTTATGGGAGTCGCCAGAAACCCGTCAAACGGTGAAGGCCGAAAATGTCTGAACCGTCCAAATGGACCAGCCGTGATTCCAAAACCGAAATTGTCAAATGGCCCAAACGCAGGGAATCCGCCGAATGGATAGGCCCACGGAATGTCCACGGGACTCTGCTGACGCAAGGCCCCCATCCGTGCCTCGTTGGCTGCCGCCTCAGCGCGCAATGCTTCGGTACGACTGCGCCAGTAAGCCTCTTCCTGCGCGCGCAGGTTGCGCACATGCTCCACCGTGCGGTCTTCAATCGCCGCGACCTCGCGCCGTCGCTCTTCCATCGAAGGCAGGCCCAACTCCTGCCGCCTTTTCTCGTATTCGTTTTCACCCTCGACACGCGCGCGCCGGTACTTCTCGAGATCCGTATTCGTTATTGAACGCTGCGCATTAGTCTGTGGTGCTGGCTCAACGGGAACTTGCGGTGCAGTCGCTTTCCTCAGAAACGATCCTACTGCTTCGCCGTTCGCACGCTCAGTGGCGACGATATCGACGGTGTTAAGTTGGATCGTTATCTGAATGCCGTTACCCACGTCGTAGGTCAGCGTTGAATTTGTAACGGCAAACTCGTTCGGAATTTCGACACGCCGCCCGTCACGCATGACGACGGTGTACGCGTTAACCACAGAGACCGTTAAAAACAGAAAGAGCGCGGCAAAGAGAACTTTACTTCTACCCATGGCTTGAAACCTCGTATTTCTGAAAGCTTTGACACAGTATACGGCAAGGAGGCACGCAATTTAAGGTTTGACAACCGCCTTGCACACTCCACTGGCACAAACAAACTCCTGTTTGATCATCACTGTCACGGGCTTTGAATTGAGTTCGGCGGGCTGAAACTGGGCTTTTTTCATCACTTCGATGGTTCGTTCGGTGAGACCAAATGGCAATCGCTCTTCGACCGTAATGTCCGACACACGTCCGTTGCCGCACAATACGACTTGTAAAACGATCTTTCCCTGGGCGTTATTCTGCAATGCTTCCTCACTGTAACTTGCTTGCAGCTCACCCACGAACGAGGCCATTCGAGTTACCCCGGAGGCGCGGTAAATCGGATCGGGACAATCGGCTTCTGCAGCAGGTTTATCGGGTGCGATTGGAGCAACGTTTTCAGGCCGTGCCGATTCGGGGCTTGGCGTTGCTTTGGGGGTCCGAGCCTCTACTATCTCGGTTATTACAGTAGTGCGGGCTTTAGCGGTATGAATAGCATTCCACAACCTTGCCTGAAGATCCCAATTCATCGGCTTTAGCTTTTCAACCAATGGAAGCGCCAACGCTCCCTGGCCCAACCCGACGTAAGCGATGCCCAGGTTATAAGTAGCACCGGCGTAATCGGGAACGATGCGGATCGCTTCACGATAAGCTTTAACGGCATCGTCATAATTTTCCAGGCCGGCGTAAGCAAGTCCGAGGTTGTTGTAAGCGTCGGGCCAATTTGGGGTGAGCTCGAGAGCTTTAGTGATTGAGACGACTGCGTTCTGGAACTCGCCTGTCTTTAACTGGGCCAGTCCGAGGTTGTACTGAGCTGCGGCGGAATCAGGTTTCAGTGCGACAGCTTTCTGAAGCGCCGCGACCGCCTCAGGATAAATCCCTTCAGTAATAAGTTGCGCACCGAGGTTTGTATGTGCTTCGGCGCTATTTGGATTAGCTTGCGCCACTTCACGCAGGGTGACACCAGGCGTCGCTTCCTTTCTGGATTTTCGAACTTCGTTGTCGCGCGCGTCGAGTGCAGCGAAATTTGCAGCCGCGCCTGCATGTTTTGGATCTATCGCCATCAGTTTTTTGAAGAACTGCATCGCTTCGCCGAGTTGGGCCAGCTTGAAACTGATGTACCCGGCGTGAAAGAGGGATTCAACGTGATCGGGTTTCTGCTTGAGCACCTGGCGGTAAGAGCCTAAAGCTTCGGTAAGGGAGCCGCGAAGTCGGTAGATGTCGGCGAGGTAAAGCGAGGTGCCCCAGTGGTTTTGTTCGAGGTCTTTCTTTTTGGCTATTTGATAAACATCAAAAGCTTCGATGATCTTGTCTTCGTTAAATAGCATGGTTCCCCAATAGAAGTATCCATTGGGATCAAGTCCTCTGGTCTCAGCGCCCTTCTTGAATATTTCGGCTGCTTTTGACCACTGGCCCTCGTTCGCGTAAGCCTCGCCGAGATTGTAGAAGTCCTCCTGGATGTAACGCTTCATGTCGACGACTTGTGTAAGGTGGGGTATCGCTTCAGTGTTTTTACCACTCTTCGTTAAAGCGACACCTAAGCTGCTGATAATCTCCGGATCGCCCGGCTTTAGCTTGAGTGCGCTGTTGAAAGCCTCAACAGCCTCCGGATACTTTCCGTGTTCAAGATAGATCCGGCCGAGGTTGTACTGGACTTCCCAGAGGCCTGCGTTTTGTGCGATGACTTCTTTGTAAAGTGCCAGTGCTTCGTCGTCACGCTTGAGCTCGTAATAGCAATGAGCCACGCCGGTTTTAACTTCCACGGAGCCTGGCATCTCCTTTTGTGCGACCTCAAAATAAGCCAACGCCATGTGGATAGCGGAGTCGGCAAGCAGGCCGTAACCGATTCTCATTGCCCTGTCGCCTGACATCGCAAATGGCAACTGAAGGTCCGCTTCACTGGGGGACGCGGATGGAGGCGTTCGTGTTGAGACGATGGGAATGTCCAGCGGACGCGGAGGTATTTTTGCTTGCGAGGGCGCCGCTATTACGTAAATCGGACTGGCTACTTCAGGTTGATAGTCGGTTCTTACGGAAACTGTTTCCTCGGCATGGTTTCGTACTTCACAAAACGGCAGGGCAAGCAGCACCGACAAGAGGAGCGCCAACCGGCGATAATTAGTGGACCTCATTATGAATTAGCAGGCTATCTGAGGAGTTACTGCCCATCACGTACAAGCCGGAACCCGATGGTGGGAAACTTGAAGTGTTCGTCCTTTAACCAACCACGGTCCGTAGCGTCTTGGAAATTCTGCTTAATTGTTTCTGCAAACGACCCGCCTCGTCTAACTCGTCCGTTCGGATCATCAGCAACCGGGCGACCATCGTAAAATTTCGCTTTTGAAGAAGTCCATTCCCAAACGTTGCCAACCATGTCCAGAACACCGGCTTGCGTGGCGCCTGTAGGAAAAGACCCGACATCTCTTGGACTCGATTTGCGGTTGAGATTGGCGACTCCTTCGTGCCATGTATCACCCCACGGAAAGAGCGTGCCCCTGGATCCGTTGCGCGCGGCGAATTCCCATTCTTCTTCGGTTGGCAATCGATATTTGACACCGTCGCGATTAGATAACCACTGCGCAAAATCTTCAGCGTCCTTAGCGGAGACATTGCAGACGGGCCAGTGTTCACGACCTTTAGGCGGATCGTTTCCGTTCCACGGCTTCCAGTAGCTTCCCTTGGTATCAGGATCCGACGTATCAATCGTTGGCGCGGAACGACCGGTTGCTTTTACAAACTCCGCATATTCCGCATTCGTTACTTCATTCCTGTCTATATAAAACGAATCAACGGTAACGGAATGAACTCCTTTCTGTTCCTTACCAGCCTTATCGGACCCCATCATGAAAGTGCCGCCCTCAATCAGGACCATGTCTCGCGATGCCCTCGATGCCGCCGGTACAGCGCCTCCCGCGATGACGCTTTCACTCTTTGGACTGAAGTAAAAAACTGAACCAAGACCTAACACACCGACGATCACAACGGCAGCGGCGATCGGCAACATAAATCGTCTGCGTAAAAAACCATTGACGATACTGTGCTGTGCTACGGCCAAACGACCCGGAAGCGCTGGTGGCGCTGGCTGTCGAAATGCATAACTGGGCTCAACAGGTAATATCTCTCGCGTTTCTTTAACCTCACGTGGCGCGCGTGGCTCGGACTTCCGTCTAATCTTTTGAGTTGTTTTTCGCAGTAATTCAGTTTCACGTGTCGCCGGGTGCGGCGGATCTGTTGAGACCACGTCAACTTTTTTGGGCGTAGGCGGATCTTTAATCGTGTCGAGTTCTTGTCTTGCGCGTGGTGGAGTAGCCTTTGGTTTAGGCGCCGTTGCAGCCTTTGGTCTAGTTCGTGGTTTCGGTTTAGGTTTTGCGACTGCTGGTTCAAGAAGCGCTTGCTCGAGCTCGGCAATCAGATCTTCAGTTGAAGCTGTGCGCAACTTAGGTTTCTTTTCGAGTGCGTGGTGGACTGCTCGCTCCAGTTGCGGCGAGATGCCGGCCATACGAGGAGGTGCGGTCATCAAATGCTGTTTCATGACGGCCGGAAGTGAAGAGCCCTTGAAAGGCACGTCGCCCATTAACATCTGATAGAGGATTATGCCGAGGCTGTAGATGTCACATCG
>JAICQI010000360.1 GCA_025937955.1 Pyrinomonadaceae bacterium | reverse complement strand
CATTCCGCATTTGCTGCTTTACGTCACCGCGATTTTCGACTTCTTTGGATAGGCCAGATTGTGTCTGTGACCGGATCGCAGATGCAGTGGGTCGCGATCAACTGGCACGTTTACCTGCTCACAAAATCTGCATTTGCGCTCGGCCTCGTGGGACTTTTCCGCGGCGTGCCGATCATTCTGTGTTCGCTGGCGGGTGGTGTCGTTGCCGATGCTGTCGATCGAAAACGATTGATGATCGTCACGCAGGTCATCATGTTGGTGAGCGCGGCGTTGTTAACTGCGGGGACTTTCGCCGGGATGGATAGCGTTTGGCCCATCTATATACTCAGTGGATTTGCATCCGCGGCAACTGCCTTCGACACTCCCGCGCGGCAGTCACTAATGCCTACACTCGTGCCGCCCGAAGACTTTTCAAACGCGGTGAGTTTGGGAGTCCTGGTCTTCAACGTAGCGACCATCGGTGGCCCGGCCATCGCTGGCTTCGTGCTTGCTGAAAGCGGGCCCGCAGTGATTTACGGCCTCAACGCGTTTTCGTTTCTGGCAGTGATCGCGGCTCTGATTGCGATGCGCGCCAGTGGTAAAAGCGATGACGCGCGCGAACGCAAAGACGCGTTGAGCTTCGCCGCTCTCAAAGAAGGGCTAAGATTCGTCTGGCACACTCCGATCATTGTGCAGACGATGACGCTCGACTTTGTCGCGACATTCTTTGCGTCAGCGACGTTGCTGTTGCCGATCTTCGCGCAGGAACGATTGCACGTCGGCGCTCGTGGTTACGGCTTTCTCGCCGCTGCGCCGGCTATCGGATCGGTGTTGACTGCATTGGTCATGGCGCGTATCGGGAGTTTTCGCAAGCAGGGACGGATGGTGGTATGGTCAGTTGCGGTGTTTGGCCTGGCGACGGCGGCGTTTGGTATCTCGACAGTTTACTGGTTCTCGTTATTGATGCTGGCGGTCACCGGCGCGGCAGACACTGTCAGCACGGTTTTGCGCCAGACAATTCGTCAGCTCGTCACGCCGAATCATCTGCGCGGCCGCATGACGTCGATCAACATGATGTTCTTCATGGGCGGGCCACAGCTTGGCGAGCTCGAAGCGGGCACGGTGGCGCACTTGATCGGCGCTCCGCTGGCCGTCGTAACGGGTGGATTGGGTTCGCTCATTTGCGCAGCAATCGCGGCGGTGAAGTCGAAAAGCTTAATGGAATTTGAGATATGACCTGGACGGCGGCCGAAACGAATACACATCAGGATCACGTTATCGCGCACGTCATCGGCGCTACGCCTCTCGGGCATTTCGTCTGGGACGAAACCGCTTACATCGTTCTCGACATCGGATTCATCTGGAACATCTATCTCAACATGGAGATGGGTCTCGTTCCGCACCGGCTTGCCATCTCGGAGTTGGAAGCTGACGACGAAAAGAAGAAAGAACTCTCGGAAGTGAGAAATGTAGAGTCGAGTCCGATTGAGTCAGTTGAATTGTTTGAGGACGGAGATGAACGCCGACTGGTGTTGAATTGTGAACTGGACCGGCTCGTTATCGAAACATCATTAAGCCACAGATGGACACGGATAAAATCGGATTTATGATCCGTGTCCATCCGCGGCTAATGATTTACTAGGCGAGGACAGTGATCTGATTGTCGACTTCCTTCACACCCTTGACTTGTTTCACCATTCTTTCAATCCGCGTCTTCAGCTCTTCGGTCTTCACGGTTCCGACCAGCATCACTTTACCGTTCAAAACACTTGCCGTGATGCCGAGCGTTGAGATCTCAGGATCGTCCGAAATCCTCTTATCGACGGCCGTCTGAATCGTCGAATCCATGTTCATGCTTTCAGCCGGCATTGTCGAACCGCCGGCCGGCGGAGTCACGACGATGGGCGCGGGCTGTGTTGCCGGCGCCGGCTGTTGAATAATCACTGGAGGTTGTTGCACTGGTGCTGGCTGCTGCACAACCGTTGTTGTCGGCACCGGTTGTTGGGCCGTCAAAGTTGAATTGTCGGTTGTGGGCTGACTGCTCAACCAGAATAGGACCAGCATAGTTATCAACGCGATAGCTACCACAACAAGTACGCCGACCATTCCCGCAGAGATGCCGCTGTTGTCCGGCGTTCGCACCGACTGTGAATGCACGACCTCACGTCTTTCGCTTGGTGTTTCCACTACTACTCGGCTTCTTCTTGCTTGTTCTTCATCGTATGCCATCACTTAGCCTCCGTTGTTCGAAACATTGTCGAGATTTTTAATTGAACATTGATGATTATTAACGTCTGTAACATCGCGTGTTTTCCCGTCCGCTGATACGAGCGTTCCGGTGATGACGAGCAAGGTCCAGACTAGTATTAAGGCGAGTAACCTCTTCATTCCTTAACCTCCTTGAAACTTACCTTGATGTACATTGCTGACCTTGGTCTTCAACCTGCCCTTGGCAAACACTATTCCAACCCGTAAAGTGCAGATTTGTTTGAGAAGAAGTAGAAATCTGAGGGAAATCGAAACATTTGCGTACACGCAGAGTCGAATGCACAGTGTCTCGCTCGTTTGGAATTCGTACGGGTTAGTTGTAGGGGCGGCACTCCGTGGCCGCCCCAGCGTTGAAATCGGGAACTGGGGCGGCCACGGAGGGCCGCCCCTACAGTTACGCAATATGTTACTTTGTCCTTCTTAAAGCACATGACAACAGCCATCGTTCATCATCCCGTCTTTCGCGAACACGACACCGGTCCTGGACATCCTGAAAACCCTTCGCGCTACAGCGTTGTGATGGATGCCTTACGTGGAGACACGGAGCTTTGGTCCACGCTGCGCGAAGTTGAAGCGAGAGAAGCGCCACGCGGCGACATCCAGGCCGCTCACTCACCGCAACTCTACAAACACGTCGAGCGAGCCGTCGCCGAAGGCATTGGCTATCTCGATCAGGACACGGTCGTTTCGATGCGTTCATTCGACGCTGCCAAACGTGCGGCGGGCGCGCCTTGCCATGCGATTGATTTGATCATGGCGGGTGAAGTGCAGAATGCGTTTGTGCCTGTGCGTCCTCCCGGACATCACGCCACGGAAGAGAGGGCGATGGGATTTTGTCTGTTCAACAACGTGGCCGTCGCAGCACGTTACGCGCAGCAGAAGTATCCGGAAATCGAGAAGGTAGCGATCATCGACTGGGACGTGCATCACGGCAACGGTACGCAGGGAATCTTCTACGACGATCCGACAGTCTTCTTCTTCTCGGCGCACCAGTATCCGTGGTATCCAGGCACCGGCTCGCGCGGCGAGAAGGGCACCGGACGTGGACTTGGATACACGTTGAATCTTCCACTGCGCGCGGCCACGCCCGCAGTCGAACACAAACGAGGCTTTGAAGCCGCGCTGGATGAGATGTCGGCTAATTTCAATCCAGACTTGATCATCATCTCAGCGGGCTTTGATTCTCACCGCGGGGATCCCTTGGGCCAGTTGCTGCTGGTGGACGATGATTTCATCGACATGACCAGGGCTTTGAAACAGTGGGCCGCGAGTAGTTGTCAGGGGCGATTGGTTTCCTGTTTGGAAGGTGGTTACAACCTGGAGACACTCGGCGAGACCGTGCGCAGACACGTAACTGAATTAGCCATAGATCGATAGAGATGCCACGGGCTTGCACCGTGGAGCTTCACCCATGCAGCTTCAGATCACTTGTTTGACATGCTCAGACCAGCTTTCTATGATCTCCTCACATGCCTGCCCTTGAACGTGTTTTCCTGATCGACTCGATGTCGCACATCTTTCGGGCTTTCTTTGCGCCGATGGTGAATCGTGCGGCGCCCCTTGCCACGTCTCAGGGTCTCGTGACGCAAGCGGTCTATATCTTTACCAACATGCTGCTCAAGCTGTTGCGCGAAGAGAAGCCCGACTACATCGCCGCCATTTTCGAGTCGCGCGAAAAGACGTTCCGGCACGAGACATTTGCCGACTACAAGGCGAACCGTGTCGCGATGCCGGACGATCTCGCGAAACAGATGCCGTACATCTTCCGGCTTTGTGACGTGTTGAATATTCCCGTCATCAACTATCCGGGTTACGAAGCTGATGACGTGATCGGCACGCTGGCGAAACAGGTTGCCGACAGGCAAATGCAGGCGGTGATCGTTTCGAACGATAAAGACATGTGCCAGCTCGTGCGCGACCCTTACGTCGTCTGCATGCGACAAAACTCGCAGGTGGTGAAACGCAAGGAACCCGTGCCGCCGGTCGAGTGGTGCGACGAAGCGTGGGTGCAAAACAAGTTTGGCGTCACTGCTGACAAGTTGGTCGATCTGCTCGGCTTGATGGGAGATTCGATCGACAACATCCCGGGCGCACCCGGTATCGGTTCGAAAGGAGCGGTGCAGATCATCCAGCAGTTCGGATCGATTGAGGCAGCACTCGAAAATTGGGAATCAGTCAAGCACAAGACTTACCGCGAATCGTTACGCAACAACGCAGATATGATTCGACAGTCGCGCGAGCTGGCGCGCATCCGCCTCGATCTCGACATGCAACTGGATCTCGAGCAGGTCAAAGCACGGCCTCCCGATCGAACGGCTGCGTACGAGCTCTTTCACGAACTGGAATTCACCCTGCTACAGAAAGAATATGCTGACGCTGCTGTCGCGCGGCCTGCGAGTGCCGAGGCTGCGCGCAATTATCGCATCGTGCAGACGAAGAGTGATCTGGACAATCTCGTGCGGACCTTGTTTGACGCTGAAAGAGTAGGAGTGGCTGTTGCCGATTCAACTCCCGCGGGAACCGGCGAGCAGGAATGCTTTACCGAGTTGCAGGCGACGCGCGGAATTGCTTTTTCAACTAAAGCCGGTATCTCGGCTTACGTGGACCTCGAGAAGTTCTCGGGCGGAATTGATAGCGCGATAGGAACACTTCGCGACGTGCTGTCGAACGGTTTGATTGAAAAGTCGGTTCACGATCTGAAACGCGCCGTGGGCTTGCTCGATCGTTTCAACATCACGCTTGAAGGCGTCAAAGACGATACGTACCTGGCTGCGTATCTTCTCGATCCGAACCGCAGCAAGTATGAGCTTCACGATCTTGCGCGGGAAGCACTCGGCATTGACAACGGACACACTCCGGCGGCGAATTGGCCTGAGACCGCCTGGCAAACTGCCGTTGCCGCTGACATGACTGCGCAAACCGCGCCTGTGCTGCGTAACCGGATTCTCGATAAGAATCTCGAGACGATCTACTCGGAAGTGGAACTGCCCCTGGCGCCGTTGCTCTATCGCATGGAGCGCGCAGGACTGAAAGTGGATCAAAAAGTTCTTGCCGATCTTTCGAATTACATCGGCCAGGAGCTGCACAAGCTAACGATCCAGATCTATCAACTCGCGGGACGCGAGTTCAATATCGGTTCGCCGAAGCAGGTGGGCGAAGTGCTCGCGGACCTGCACATCGATATCGGCAGGAAGACTTCAACCGGCCGCGTCTCAACCAGCAAGGCCGTACTTGAAGAGTTGGCCCAACAGTTCGAGTTGCCGCGTTTGATTATCGATTATCGCGAACTGGACAAGCTGAAGAGCGTCTACACCGATGCACTGCCGCATCAGATCGCGACCGATGGGCGCATTCACTGCCAACTCAATCAGACCGTTGCGGCTACCGGTCGTTTGTCTTCGAGCGATCCTAACCTTCAGAATATTCCGATTCGCAGCGAGATGGGCCGGCGTATTCGGCGTGCGTTCGTAGCGGAGAAGGGAAACAAGATCATTTCCGCCGACTACTCACAGCTGGAGTTGCGGTTGCTGGCCCACATCACGCAGGATGCGGTGATGCTCGAGGCTTTTCAGAAAGGCGACGACATTCATGCGCGTACGGCGCGGCTCGTCTTTGGTGCGAAGACTGACGAAGAGCTGAAAGAAGCGCGGCGCTTTGCGAAGATCGTGAATTTCGCGATCGCTTACGCAATCGAGCCGTGGGGATTGTCGCAACGCGTGGGCATCACTCGACAGGAAGCGAAGAAAGTCATCGAGGATTATTACAACACCTACAAAGGTGTGCGGCGTTACATGGAAGAAGTGCCGGTTCGTGCGCGCGAGCACGGTTACGTGCGCTCGATTTATGGTCGCATCAGGCCGCTGCCGGGCATTACCGATCGCAACGCAAACATTCGCAAAGCAGCGGAACGCGAGGCGATAAACATGCCGATCCAGGGGACGGCGAGCGACATCGTGAAGATCGCGATGCTGAAGGTTGACGAGGAGTTCAAGCGCGCCGGGCTCGCGTCGCGGTTGCTGATGCAAGTTCATGACGAGTTGTTGGTAGAAGTCCCCGAGAACGAGGTAGCAAAGGT
>JAICQI010000164.1 GCA_025937955.1 Pyrinomonadaceae bacterium | reverse complement strand
TTAGACATTTATCTTTAATTGAAGGTTTAGCTTGATCTTGGATCGGGTCATTACCGGGTGCGATCTCGACCGGGTCCGCAGATATTCGAGGCGCCTTGATGCGTCGCGACCCGGTCGCTATCGCTCCCGGTACTGACCCGATCCAAGATTAGAACCAAGAACAAAGAACAGCTAGTCTGTGGTCTTAAACTGGAACTTGGCACAGGCTGTAGCACGTACCGTTCCAGTGAATTGTGTAAAATCGATTACTTTTTGATTGCTCCCAACTGTCGCTTGATGTTATATTTGCGGCGGTCTCAAATCAATGTCCCCATGAGACCGCCCGTTTGGGAAAGCTCTTCCCGCCCTCAAGTTGCAGCAGAAGGTTTGCTCGAAATACGAAAAGAGGCGTTTTTATTTGAGAAAGCTGGGCACTGCAAAAAGGTTTACAGATTGTTCAAGATTCACAGGAACGCGATCGCGAAAATCGTTCCTGCTCACCGTCAGGTGAGGTTATCCCTAAAAAGAGAGGTACTTTAGGCCTGATGACTCTGAATTTCTATTCCCCTAAGTCACCCCGGCTCGTGTTCATTGCATTTATCTTAATTTGTCTGGTTTTTTCCGGGACAGCCTTCGGGAAAAAGAAGAAAAGCAGCTCGGGCCGCAGCGCCCGCTCCTCAAAAAGTAAAAAAGTAACTGCGCGAAACCGTTCGTCACGTCGTGGCGGACGGCAGGTCGCGAGATCGTCACGTCGACGTGGTGGTCGACTTTCAGCACGCGAAGTTCGTCGCCAAAGAGCGCTCGTAGCGCGTGAGCAGTCGAATGCTATTAGAGCACGCGAGCGACGTTTGGGCCGTCGTCTCACCAAACGCGAGCGGGCGGCGGAAATGCGTGCCGTTGCTTCGCGCAATCGTCGTGCGATATTGGAAGCTCGGCGTCGCGCGGAAGCCGCGCGTCGAGCTGCAATCGCGCGACAGATCGCTATCGACCGGGCGATGCGCAATGAGGTTCAGGCGTTCATCGCGAAAGACGATATCACTGGTGAAGATCCCGAAGTGCGCAGAGTTGCGATCAATGCACTCGGCAATCATGCCGGTACTGTCGTCGTGATGGATCCGATAACTGGTCGCGTCTACTCGATGGTTAATCAGGAGTGGGCGTTGCGTCGCGGATTCAAACCCTGCTCCACGATCAAGCTCGTCACTGGAGTAGCCGGACTTTCCGAGAATGCGATTCCGCTCTTCGATACAGCCGGCGATGGTTTCCGACTCGATTTAACTTCTGCGTTGGCCCACTCTGACAATCCTTTCTTCCAACAGGTCGGAACCAGGATCGGCTCTCAGAAGATGGTCAACTATGCTCGCGAGCTTGGTCTCGGCGAGAAGACCGGAATCAACGTGCCGTTTGAGTTTCCCGGCAGGTTGCCCGAAGTAAAGCTTGACGTTGTCGAGAGGCGAATGTTTTCACACGCTGATGGCTTTGAAGTGACGCCACTGCAACTCGGAACGCTCGTTTCTGCAATGGCCAACGGCGGCAAGCTGCTCGTTCCGCAGGTCGCGCACAGTACCAAAGAAGCGAGCAAGATGAACGTCAAAGTGCGTCGCCAATTGGGCATCACTACGGATGTGTGGCAGCGCATGGTTCCGGGAATGGTCGGCGCCGTTAACTACGGCTCAGGCCGCAAAGCTTATGATCCCAGTCAAACCGTAGCCGGCAAAACCGGCACGTGCATCGGCCAGGGCGGTTGGGTTGGCTTGTTTACGTCTTATGCTCCTTTGGCCAACCCAAGGCTGGCCGTAGTAGTAATCACGCAGGGAACTGATGCCCGCCGTCATTTCCCGGCCGCAGTTGCCGGAGAGATTTATCGTCAACTGAATCACCGCTTCGGAACCGCGATCAACCTCCAGGTTGCATCGACAC
Source organism: Pyrinomonadaceae bacterium (assembly GCA_025937955.1). Classification (GTDB taxonomy): domain Bacteria; phylum Acidobacteriota; class Blastocatellia; order Pyrinomonadales; family Pyrinomonadaceae; genus PSRF01. The sequence goes on along the minus strand of JAICQI010000164.1, from coordinate 7,733 downwards.
TCGACGACGAAGAAAAGGAAGTGGCCGACGCTGAAGCCGCTGCGGAAAACGCAGAGATGGAAGGCGACACCACTGAAACTGAAACTAATCCGGCAGCAACCGCAACAGCACCTCCCGCAACAACAAATCCTGTTGCTCCCGCTGCCGCTAAACCAGCCACGACTGAACCACGCAATACGGTCAAGCGTGTGCTCATGCCGCTCGAAAAGAAACCGGTTGAAGCTCCAAAGAGCAACACCACGAAATCAACCACCACGTCTCAGACTCCCGCGACCACTGCGCCCACTGAACAACAAAGGCCAAGGCGCATTCAACCCTGATAAGACCCTTAATACCCTCTTGCTCATGGGCGCCGGAGTTCATCTCCGGCGCTTTTTTTGTAGCAAGAGCAATTTTCCGATCTTTTTCAGTTGCAAGCGGCGTAATGCCTTGACACATTTAATGAAGTTGCAGGAATATTGCGGGCGTTCTACTTTTACCCAGGTTACCCAGGTTCTTAGCACCCGAGTGTGCATCCCCTTGTATCCAAAGATCGGCAACCGGTCTTTGTAGCAATCGCATCCTAAATTTTCCCCGTGGCGACCGAAAAAGGGCAAGGGCCCTTGGCGCGACTGCAGAAATGATTTTTGGAGGTTCGGAACACTAATGAAAAAGCTGATTACGTTTTTAGGTATATGCACTACAGTCGCGATACTCGCTCTGCCCGTAGCAGCGCACACGACAATCGCGCAAGATCCATGCACCGCTGAAGGCAAAACTGCTCTCTACCAGGCGATCCTTAAAAATCTCCAGGCCGATCAAGCAAAAGCTTATGAAGATTCGAAGAAGTATCTCGCCTGTCCGGCCGCTGCTCAGGTCGATGAATCACAACAAAAGATTATTGACTACTTGAAGAAGTTTGTCGCCAAGTATGAGGAGGCGGATAAGAAGAATCGCTACCGCCAATTGCTTTATGTCGACAAAAAGTATCCGGAAGCCTATGCGCTCGGTAAAGAAATTCTCGCGAGTGAACCGGAGAATCTGAAAGTGCTGGTTGATTTGGGAGCCAATGGTTATCTCGTTGCTAGTAATCCTTCATTGGCAGCCGAGTCGCTCGAGTATGCGAAAAAATCTCTGCAAATGCTTGAGGCAGGGAAGACGCTCGACGATTGGCAGCCATTGACCAGCAAGGACTTCGGTGTTGCCTATTTGAACTACACCATTGGCGCCCTTTCACTGGAAAAGGATCCGTCAACATCGCTCAAGCACCTGATCAAAGCAGCACAGTTTGAGACGCCTTTGAAAAAGTCGCCTTTCACCTACGCCTACATTGCAGGAGCCTATGAGACCGGGCCCTACGCCAAGCAGTCGGAAGAGTACAAGCTCAAATATCAAGGTAAGGACGAGACGCCGGAAAGCAAGCTCGCGCTTGCTAACATCCACCAACTGGTCGATCGCATGATCGATGCCTATGCCCGCGCAGTTGCACTCGCAGGAACTGATGCGAAGTTTACCCAGGCAAAAACCGGTTGGAACGATAGCTTGACCACCTGGTACAAGTTCAGAAACGCTGACAAGATCGACGGACTGGACCAGTTGGTTGCCGGCATCCTTTCGAAGCCGCTGCCGCCGGAGCCAACACCGCTTACGTCGCTTCCGGCTGGTCCTGCCACTCCTACTGCCACACCGGCCAATACTGGAACGCCACAGAGCGGACAGGGAAATGGCGCCGGTAATGGCTCGGGTGCAAGCACAGCAGCGCCGGCTGGAGCCAAGCCCGGCGCGACTACAAACACAGCAGCACCGGCTGGAGCCAAGCCCGCTGCTACGCCGAAACCCGATAAACCACGCAACCGTCGTTAACACAAGAGCAATTCTTCTCCATTCCAGCGCCGGAAGCTTTTTAGACAAGCTTCCGGCGTTTGCTTATAATTAAGCGCGTTTTGAAAAATCCCGAAACGATTCCCGATCTGGACCTCCTCGAAACGGTTCTCGCTTACAAGTTCAAAGATCGTGCTTTGCTCGAACGCGCTATCACTCATCGTTCGTGGGCTCATGAGAAGGTCGCTCCAGGTGACGAACGCCAGGCACGCAAACTCCACAACGAGTCGCTCGAGTTTCTGGGCGACTCAGTGTTGGGCCTGGTAGTCTCGAATTACCTGTGCAACTCTTATCCGGGTGGTACTGAAGGTGAACTGTCGCGCATGAAGCATCGTCTCGTTAGTGCGCCGACACTGGCAAAGGCTTCACAGGAATTGAACCTCGGCGAATTTCTGCGGTTCGGACGAGGTGAGGAAAAGAGTGGCGGGCGCCACAAGAACGCGCTGCTTGCCGATGTGTTTGAAGCCATCACCGGTGCGATCTTCATGGACGGTGGTCTCGCAGCCGCCACCGGTTTCGTTTGTCACGCACTGCGGAGTGAGCTGGAAGGTGCAGACCCTCTGAGCGCGGCCAAGGCGGATTACAAAACCATGCTTCAGGAACGGCTTCAGGCTGAGAGACGGTCCGCTCCACGTTACGCCGTAATCGAAACATTGGGTCCGCCGCATCAACGTATCTTTCATGTCGAGGTTTCGTGGGATGGCGGCAGTATCCAGGGCGAGGGACATTCCATCAAGGCCGCCGAAGCCGCCGCAGCGCGCGCCGCGCTCGAAGGCATGATGCTGGACGAAACTTTAGGCGCGGATGACACGGATAAAGACCTGTGAAAAGAACAAGTCAGGAAGAGGGGCTTGCCCCCGCTCTCGTATCAGCGGGCGCAAGCCCCTCTTCCTGACTTGTTCTACTCAATCCGTTTCATCTGTGCTTAACTTGACCACTGCGAGCAACGTCTCTAGGATGTTTTTTTAATGGCGAGCAACCGTACCACCGACAAACCCAGAACCACCGAGCCGGACACCACCACGGAGGCGAAGCCTTTTTCGTTCTCACGGCTATTCCATCGTAACGGACATGAGAAGAAAGATTTGCCGCCCGCCAAGCCCAAAGGGCCGCCGAAGAGTGTCTGGCGCGAGTACTTCGAGTCAGCGGTGGTAACGGTAATCATGGCGTTGTTTGGCATGACCTTCATTGTGCAGGCGGTGAAGGTGCCCACGGGCTCGATGCAGAACACGATCATGATTGGCGATCATCTGCTGGTTAATAAGTTCATCTTTGCTCCGGGAGAGTCGTTGCCGTTTCTGCCGCAGCGGGAAATCAAACACGGCGATATCATAGTCTTCAAATATCCCGGCAATCCTTTCCGGCCGGAGCGTGACGACAGGGCCGATAACCGGCCGATATTTACGAACTACGTTAAGCGGGTGATCGGGATACCGGGCGATCGCATTCGCATTGGTGCAGACCACATTTACGTTAATGATCAGCCGGTGCCCGAGCATCGCATTGCGGCGTCGGAAGTCAGCCAGTTTGCTCCGTTGAAGACCGTCATCGACCCACCGCCGCCGCGCGAGCCAGGCGATCGCTACGACGTTTATTACAAACCCGGTCCTCCCGACGATGAAGATCCGGACTACAGGCATCGGGAATACACAGCTTTTAAAGGCAAAGATGAGCTCGTGGTGCCGCCCGAGAGCTACTTCGTGATGGGCGACAATCGGAACAACAGTGAAGACAGTCGCTTCTGGGGATTTGTACCGCGCGAAATGGTGATTGGCCGCGCGATGTTTGTCTACTGGTCCTACGACGAGAGCGCGCCGCCGAGCGGTGGGTCCATCATCGGCGACTTCCTTATGAACACGCGCTGGAGCCGCACGGGCACCCTGGTGAAATAATCCGTCTTCATCAGTGAAAATCCGTGTCCCTCAAACGTCTTGTAAAGCGGATTAACGAAGATAGGATCTTTGGCCGCGCGGCACAGCTCTCTTATTACTTCCTCCTCGCGCTCTTTCCCCTGCTACTTTTCCTGATCAATATCCTTGGCTACGTCGCGCTGGCGATTCTGATACTCGCAGCGCTGGCAATCGTTCTGTACGGCGGCACAATCGGCGAGGCACTTGCAGCGCGATTACGCCGGGAGCGTTCGCCGGTGTTGGCCTGTGGTTGGTGGTGTCGTTTGGTTTCCGGCTCTACCTGGGATTCTTCGATTCTTACAGTGTGACCTACGGCTCGCTGGGCGCGGTGATTATCCTGATGCTTTGGTTCTACTTGAGTGGAGTTGCTATTCTGATTGGGGGCGAAGTGAACAGCGAGTACCAGGAGGAGCTACAAAAAGGCACGAAGCTGACTTTAGTTGAGAATGAGCAAGCGTAACTTTATTTCCATGAGCGTGTGGTGCGTTGTCATTGTGATGACGCTTTCGCTCGACGTCTTTGCACAGCGGAAGCCGAAGAAGAAGCCTGCTCCGGCGCCACCGCCGAGTGAGCTCAGCAAGCTGCATGAAGAATTCATTGAAAAGACCAACGAGTACAAGGCCAGTCTCTTAAAACTGCTGCCGTACTACGAAAGCGAAGTAAAGAAAGCCGAAGAGAAGCTCGAGACCTCAAAGAAACTGCTGGCTGAAGGTCTAATCCCGCGGGCGCAAGTCGAGGAGAATGAGCGCGCGCTGGCGCTTGCGAAAGAGAAGATCGACGAAACCAATCGGCAGATGGCGAGTGCCGAAGCTCAGGTCGCCGGCGTGTTGGCTGAAACCGAGGCGAACAAAGAGATCAACAAGAACCTGCGCCTCGCGAAGCAACGCCTGGTGCGAACCGCGGCGTTCACTCGTTACACCGGAGCAGGAGGCTGGAACATCGGGGAGGCCTTTAAGATTCAGCGCTTCTTCTCAGACACGTTCAACAAGCAACTTCCGATTGCCGTGTTTGGGCAGGGCGCGATTCACGATCGCTGGCGCTTGGACCATCGCAACGCAATGGACATTCAGCTTCATCCTGACGGCGTTGAAGGGCGCGCGCTGTTGGACTTTCTGCAAAAGAACGGAATTCCTTACCTGGCGTTTCGCTCGGCGATTCCAGGCACCGCTACAGGTCCGCACATTCACATCGGTCGACCATCTCACCGTTACTGAGACCAACTATGAAAGCTTTGTTTGTTTACTTAACAGTCCTGCTCTTACCAGTCGTCGCCAGTGCTCAGATGAATACAAGCCGATCTCTTACCGAGAAGCAAGCGTCACACTTTGCCGCGCTGGCGTTGAAGTGTGTGAGTCGAGAGTTTCCAAACAAACCCGAGCACGTCATCAACAACGCGAGTGAGGTCAAGAGTCCGAAAGCTTTACATCCGGCGTTCTATGGTTGTTACGACTGGCATTCATCCGTGCACGGTCACTGGATGCTGATTCGCTTGTTGAAAACTTTTCCGAGTTTGCCGGAGTCTGCGCAGATACGCGAGGCGCTGAATGCGAATCTCACTGCCGAGAACATTCAGCAGGAAGTCACTTACATGAAGCAGCCGAACCGGCAGTCGTTCGAACGTACTTACGGTTGGGCGTGGGCGTTGAAACTAGCGGAGGAGCTGCACGAGTGGAACGATCCGGACGGAAAGAAGTGGTCCGCGAACTTACAGCCGCTCGCGGATACGCTTTCGAAGTCGTATCGCACGTTTATGCCGAAGCAGACGTATCCGATCAGGACTGGTGTGCATCCCAACACCGCGTTTGGTTTGGCGTTCGCGCTCGACTACGCAAAGACTGTCGGCGATCGTGAACTCGAAGCGTTGCTAAGCGAACGGAGCCGCACGTATTTCGCGAATGATGTTAATTATCCGGGTGCGTGGGAGCCTGGGGGTGAAGACTTCTTTTCGGCGGCGTTGATGGAAGCTGACCTGATGCGGCGCGTGATGCCGCCACGCGAGTTTGCCACGTGGTTTCACCGTTTCCTGCCGGAAGTCACCAAAGGGGGTCCGAAAGCGTTGCTGCAACCGGCGATAGTTACCGATCGCAGTGATCCCAAGCTCGTGCATCTTGATGGTCTGAATCTCAGCCGCGCATGGTGCATGCGAAGCATCGCCGCCGCCCTGCCCACCAACGATCCGGCGCGCAAAGTCCTTTCATCTGCCGCGGACCAACACGCCACCGCCGCCCTCGCTCACGTCGCGAGCGGCGACTACGCGGGCGAACACTGGCTCGCCTCCTTCGCCGTGTTCCTGCTGTCAAACTGATCCGTGTTCTATCCGCGTAAATCTGTGGCTAATAATCCGCAAGTCTCAAAAAGTTCTTCGTTCAAGTAAGCGGGTAGGCAACGGCGCGGGCAGATATTTGGTCTAAGGACCGCAGTCCTACCTCGTCTCCCGATCTCAAAACAACTGGCACCAGCCAGATCAGGAACCCGGCTATGAAGACTATTATTCTCTCGATCCCTGTCCTTGCGTTTCTGCTTTTCAACGCAGTGACACAACAAGCTGACTACTCACAACTGCGTAACGAAGCTGAGGCCCAGTACGCGCAAGGCTCTTATGCTCGCGCTAACGAGATCTACACGAAAGTCGACAAGAGCAAGCTGAGCGCAGCCGAGGCGCGTTGGGTTGAGTTTCGTTTAGCGGACACTACCTGGCGCGCGCAAGCAGGCACACAAACTTCCGACAACACACGCTACGAACAGGCTCAGAAACAGCTTGAAGAACTGATCCGCGTTGTCGAAAAGGAAACTGATCGCGATCTGGTATGGGCCGAAGCACACGAATCACTCGCCGATTTCTTCTGGACACGGCGCAGTCAGATGAACTGGGGCGCCGCCTGGACACACTACCACGCCGCCCTCGACTGGTGGGCGGGTCAGCGCGACATCAGCCGCGCCCGTGATCGCTATCTCAAGATCGTTTTCAGAGCTGCACACCCGCCTCGTGTCGAGGATTATTACTTTTACACTTACTACGGCAATTACATCCCGCTCGACGTGCTCGAGAACGCACTCAAGATCAGCACTTCAGCAAACGAAACATCACATCTCAACTTTTTGATCGCGATGACAATGCGTCACGCCGGTGGCGGCCAACGCTTTCGCGTGCCTGACTATTTCGAAGATGCGCTCAAAGCAGGCAAACAATCAGACTGGTACGACGATGCGCTTTTTTACTATGCGGAGTGGATGAACCACTATGGCACTGTCCAGCAGCTCGAAAGTGGACAGTTGCAGGAACAGCCTGACTACGTGAAGGCGCTCGAGTTGTATCGTCGCCTGTTGAGAGAATTCGCCACAGGCGAGACACGGTATTACGACCAGGCGAAGCAACAGATCAAAAACATCACTGATCCACTAATCGCTGTCGGCGTCAGCAACATATTTCTACCGGACTCAGAGCTCCAGTTTTCATTTAATGCTCGCAACGTTAGTCGCGTCGACTTTGCAATCTACAAGTTTGACATGCCACGCGAGGTACGTTTCATCCGCGAAGAAGACGCAGAGGAAGGTGAAGGCGAGGCGGCCCCATGGCTCCAGCGAATCCGCACTGCCGGTCGCGCGCCAGTGAAGTCATGGAGTAAGAACATCAACGACAGTCAATCGCATAAACTCGTGGTCGAGGCGATTCGCATCGAGGGGAAGTTGCCTGCCGGCGCTTACCTGCTCGAAGCGAGAAGCGGTTCACTCTCAGCGCGGGAGCTGATTCTCGTTTCCGACGCGACTCTCGTGCTCAAGTCGTCATTGAAACAGGCGTTGGCCTTTTTCGTTGATGCACTGACAGGCGCGCCCATTGCGAATGCTGATATCGCGCTTTGGGAAAGTTACTACCAGGGTAGCAATATGCGTTGGCGTCGCCTGCGCCAAACGACTGACTCTGATGGCCTGGCCCGATTCACTCTAACCGGTAAATCTGCCGGC
>JAICQI010000810.1 GCA_025937955.1 Pyrinomonadaceae bacterium | reverse complement strand
CTTGGAAAGTAAGACCAAAGCGGTGCCAAGGCACCGCACTCCAGGGAGGTACGTAATTCAACAGTATTCTCAAGCTGGAAGAATAGTGGCATTATGGCGGTGGCGTCCTCGGCCGGAAGAATGATCCTCAACTAACCGAAAAGTAGAGGCTACGATGATCCCCCAAACCTTTCGACGCTCGATCCTGGTCCTGTTGCTCCTGGTGTTGGTTGCGTTAACCAGTGCTGACTGGTCGCGTGTGAATGCCGGTGGCGAGGAGTGGCGGCCGGTTGAGGCTGCTGATGTTGCTCTCAAAGCGGCGGTTGTCGAGCCTAACGCGGATGCCGAAGCGATCTTCTGGGACATTCGTATCGACGATGGCGGCCAGAACGATCTCGTGCTCAACCACTACGTCCGCATCAAGATCTTCACCGAACGCGGACGCGACCAGCACAGCAAGATCGACATCCCTTACCTCCAGGGTATCAAGATCAAAGACGTCGCAGCGCGGACGATCAGAGCCGATGGCTCGATTATCGAACTGGCCAGGGAAGACATAATCGAAAAGACAGTCGTGAAAGTCAGCGGGCTCAAGCTGCGGACAAAGACTTTCGCGTTCCCCGGCATCGAGCCGGGCGCCATCATCGAATACAAGTGGAAAGAAGTCAGGTCCAACACGTCCGCCAACCATATGCGGCTACAGTTCCAGCGCGACATCCCGGTCCAATCAGTGACGTATCGAATAAAGCCCGCGAACAAAGAACCGTTCAACGTGCATCCATTCAACATGAACCCGTTTGCTTTTACGAAAGAGAAAGACGGGTTTGTGGTAACTACGGTTAACAACATATCCGCTTTTCGGGAAGAGCCGATGATGCCGCCCGAGGACAGTGTTAAGTCATGGGCCATGATCAGGTATGCGGGCTTCTTTTCACTGTTTACAAATTATTATCTTTTAGCCGCTGAGCTCAGTTATGTTTTCCAGCCATTCATGAAAGTGGATGACGACATCAAGAAGAAGTCGGCGGAGTTGATCGCCGGCGCAGCCAACACGGAAGAAAAGCTGCAGAGGGTTTATGAATTTTGTCGCGCTAACATCAAGAATACCGACGACAAGAATGCCGGTTTTACCGACGAGCAGTTAGAGAAACTAAAAGAGAACAAGAAACCGTCGGACACTTTGAAGCGCGGCGTGGGCTCCGGCGGTGATATCAATCTGTTGTTTGCGTCCCTTGCCAGCGCTGCCGGACTCGAAGCTCACGTCACTTTGTTGCCGGATCGCGGCCGCCGATTTTTCGATCGACTTGTGTACATTCCCGGAGCGCTACGACCATCCAGTATTGTGGTGCGATTGAACGGGACGTGGAGATTTTTTGACCTGAGTGAGAAGTACGTTACGCCGCCGATGATGCGTTGGCAGCAGGAGGGTGTCGAAGGGTTGCTTGTCGGTTCGCGCACCGAGTGGTTAAAGACGCCGGTATCGCCCGCCGACAAATCAAAAGAGAAGCGCACAGCGAAGTTGACTCTCGACGAAAACGGCACGCTCGAAGGAGACATCACGATCGAGTACACCGGCCATTTGGCTGTCGAGCGTAAGCTTCTCAACGACGACGATTCGCCCGTTCAACGAGAAGAGAACCTGAAGGAAGCGGTGAAGGGAAGGTTGAGCTCGGCTGAGTTGACTAACATCGTAATCGAGAACGCTGACGATCCGGTGAAGCCGTTCATTTACAAGTATCACGTGCGCGTGCCTGAATATGCGCAACGCACGGGCAAGCGGCTCTTTTTTCAGCCAGGATATTTTCACAAAGGGATCGAAGCACTGTTCAGCGCCGGCACGCGTCGATATCCGGTGTACTTTCATTACGCCTGGTCAGAAGAAGATAAGATCACGATCGCGCTGCCGAAGGGGTATGCGCTCGATAACGCCGATCGGCCGGCACCGATCAAGGCCGGTGACGTCTGCATGCACAACATCAACATGGGTGTTACCCAGGATCAAACACAGCTCATCTACAATCGTACGTTCTTCTTTGGCGGCTCTGACGTCAACCTGTTTCCGGTTGAGACTTACTCACAGGTCAAGCGGCTGTTTGACGAGATTCACAAAGCCGACAACCACATGATCACGCTCAAGCAAAGCGCGTCGACTAACTAGCCACAAAAAGGCACAAAAAGCACAAAAAGTAAGAAAATATTTTGCGCCTTTTGTGGCATTATACCGGGCAATGAAAAATGCCCGACGATTGCTTCTCCTATTAACCACTACTTTCATTTTCACAACTGCTCAGGGTCAACCTGGCCCAACACTGCTGACGTATAACGAGCTCGTTGCTCTTTACGAACAGGATCCGCCATCTCCTGAGCTCGCGGATAAGCTGACGAAGCTGCTAACCACGCCCTTCGTAAATAACTCCGCTGGAAAGCGCGCCGCCAGGGGCGATGTTCTGCGCGTGGCTACGTGGAATATCGAACGCGGCCTCGAGTTTGACGCCGTCAAAGCCGCGCTAACGAACGATCAGAGATTCTTCCGGCGTTTGCCTCTTTCAATGCGCGGATCGGGTTTCAATCTCGCCAGAGTCCTTGAGCAAGCCGCTGAATTGAGCCGTGCCGACATCATCGTCCTGAATGAAGTTGATTGGGGGCTGAAACGCACAAACTATCGCAACGTCGCAAGAGAGCTCGCCGCCGCGATGCAGATGAACTACGCCTTTGGTGTCGAGTTTGTTGAAGTCGATCCACTCACGCTCGGAACCGAAACACTAGAAGGCGAGACCAGCGCCGACAAAGCGAAGATCATCGCGAACCTGGCTGTCGATAAGACGCGAACGCTTGGTTTGCACGGTACGGCGATACTCAGTCGTTTTCCCTTGCGCGACACGCGCGTAATCCGCTTCGTCAATCAGGGTCACGACTGGTATCTCGGCGAGAAG
>JAICQI010000358.1 GCA_025937955.1 Pyrinomonadaceae bacterium | reverse complement strand
TATTCATGTTCAGTTTCATCACGTCGCGCAAAAACTCACCGAGCGGCTTGGTGTTCCCTGCTTCGAGCTGTCCGGGCTTTTCAAACGTGCAGCCATACGCTCTGAAGTCAGGCAAACGAAGGGTTTTTTTCAGTTGTCCGCCGTTGGCATGTGGATTGGAGCCCATGCGGCGAGTGCCGGTTGGCGTCAGCTCTCGCAGTTCGGGAATGAAACCTCCGCCGGCGTCGAACAGTTCTTCAGGCTTGTAACTGCGCATCCACTGCTCGAGCAGTTTCAGATGCGCCGGGTTTTTCTTCACACCGGCAAGTGGCACCTGGTGTGAGCGCCACAAGCCTTCTACCTTTTTACCATCAACCTCGGCCGGTGCGGTCCAACCTTTTGGTGAGCGAAGCACGATCATGGGCCAACGCGGACGCGTGGCTGCACCTGAGCTTCGCGCTTCCTGCTGCAAGGTTTTAATAGTGCTGACACAATGGTCCAACGTAGCGGCCATTGCCTGGTGCATGGTTGCCGCCTCGGAGCCTTCGACAAACAGCGGGGTGTAACCGTAGCCCTTGAAGAGATCTTCCAACTCCTCGTGAGTGATGCGAGCAAGCAGGGTGGGATTGTTGATCTTGTAACCGTTCAGATTAAGTATCGGCAGGACCACGCCGTCTCGAACCGGGTTAAGAAACTTGTTGATGTGCCATGAGGTGGCGAGCGGGCCCGTTTCCGCCTCACCATCACCGACTACCGCGGCAACAATCAGGTCAGGATTGTCGAAAGCAGCGCCGCAGGCATGTGATAAGACGTAACCGAGTTCCCCGCCCTCATGAATCGATCCGGGAGTTTCGGGTGTGCAGTGGCTGCCAATGCCACCGGGAAATGAGAATTCCTTGAAGAACCGAAGCAGCCCTTCTTCGTCCAAACTCTTTTCCGGATAAATCTCAGAATAGGAGCCTTCGAGATAAACCGGCGCCAGGACGCCCGGTGCGCCGTGCCCGGGACCGGCCATGTAGATCATGTCCAGGTCAAACGACTTAATCACCCGGTTCAGGTGGGTATATATAAAGGACAGGGCGGGGCTGGCGCCCCAGTGTCCTAACATTCGATTTTTGATGTGTTCCGGCTGTAAAGGCTCGCGGAGAAGTGGGTTTCCCTGCAGGTAGATCATTCCCAGGGCGAGATAATTACACGCGCGCCAGAAAGCGTGAGTTTTGCTCAATTCCTCGTCGCTAAGCGGCGCGTTAGTAATCGTTGCTCGTGCAATGCCGAAAGCCCTAAGGTCACTCACTGCCGACTTGCTTGCGATCATGTCTCTCATCCTATAGACGAGGGGGTGAGGCCCTGTGTTGAAAAGATCCGTTAATGGATCACGATCCCGATACTAAGCCGCAGATTGTCCTGTCGCGTGCCCGGGATAACGAATGGTGTTCCGACTGTTTGAAACGGAGTTGGCGCCAGCACTATTCCCGTCTGTTGATCGCCGCGATTGATGATGTTCCAGTCAATCTGAAACACTCTTATATCGATCTTGTCGTTGACCTTGAGGTCGAGACCGCCGCCGAAAGCCATCGAGAAGCTGGTCTCGTTAGTATGAAAGTCGCTGATGCCAAAGAGCGCCGGTAGCTGTGGACTATCGACGTCGAGTTTCTGAACAGCGACTCCGAAGAGAGCGTGCCCAAAGGGCTTGAATGTTGGTCCATCTTCGGAATTGTTTTTTATCTGAATGCCACCGAGAAAGTTCTGCAGGGTTGTATCTATCGTGCCGTTTCCCAGTGGCCGAGTGAATTCGTCTTCACGCAGATGGAGTGAATAATCAAACTTGGCCCCAACGTATTTGTGAAAGTTGTAACCGGCGGCCAGGTTAAAGCCACGCAGAGTTTGCCTGTCTCCCAGGACATCGTCGACTGCCGGGCTCCCCGTGTCACCGGCGAGGTTATCGACGAATAGCGCAGAGTAGCCGCCAAAGAATTCAAATTTCTTGTAGTCGTCCTGCGCCAGTGCGGTAGTCGTTAGTACCAAAATCAGAGTTGTCAACGTAACCAATCGCTTCATGAATCTTTTCCCTTTCCCTTGACTTATTTTCGGGGGCTGTCTTTGCAGTTTATTGGTGGGCTGCCACACCGATAACTGTCAGTATTGACAGGGAAACTGGTTGTTTTTGCTCAACCTTTCAGTTCTGGCATCAGGTAGAACATCATCGCGATGATTGTGTAGACCGTGATCAGTTGCACACCTTTGTACCAGTTCCCCTGTCCGTCGCCGCTGACCAGCGCTCCAATTATCACCGCGATGAACAATGAACCGATCTCAGCGCGGCCAAAGGCGAGCTCAAGTGGCTGCGGTGCGACGAAGTAACTCGCCAGAACAAGTATCGGAGCTACAAATAAAGCGATCTGTATACAGCTTCCTGAAGCAATTCCGACTGACAAATCCATCTTGTTCTTACGCGCCATTGCTATTGCGGATCCGCTTTCAGCAGCACCGCCGACGATGGCGACAAAAACAATACCGATGAACAACTGCGACATGCCGAGCGCCTTGCCGGTTTCCTCAGCAGCGCCGACGAGAATCTCACTCATCCAGGCCGCCAGCGCTGACGACGCAAGCAGAGTGATCACAGCGCGCGCTACGGACCATTGTTCTTCGTGATGACCGTGACTCTCGGATTCAACACTTGCGAAGGAAGACGTGTGCGTTCGCAGTGAAAACAGGATGTAGAGGGCGTAAACAATCAACAACAGCACCGCGATTCCGATGTTGAGTAATTGTTCCTGCCGGATCACTTCGTTTGGTGCAAACACGCGACTGAAGGCACTAGGAACCGTCATGCTCACTGCGGCGAGAAACATCATGGTGCTATAAGCGCGCGCGGCGGTCGCATTAAATCGCTGTTCGTGATAACGAAAGCCGCCCAGTAAGAAAGCGATGCCAAGAGCGAGTAGTAAGTTAGCGAGGATGGCGCCAATGAGTGACGCTCGCACCATCTCGAGCAAACCCGCCTTCAGTGCGACGAAAGCGATGATCAACTCCGGGGCGTTGCCAAACGTGGCGTTCAAAAGACCGCCGACTGCATCACCCGTGCGGTGGGAGAGTTGTTCGGTGGCGCCGACGATCTGAGCGGCAATCGGAACAATCGCCACTGCCGCCATGAAGAACAGCACCGGCGCGGAAACATGGGCCAAATGCTCGAGCGCGACTGTGAGCGGGATGAACAATAGCAGCCAGTTCATCGGCTTGCGCAGAAAGTTGCTGAGCGGCGTTTGCGGTGATCCAACTTCGGTTAAATCAGAAACTGCGCTTGCGGTAGACATGTTCATCTCCCTTCAACTGGGGTGGCCACGGAGGGCCACCCCTACAAAAACGCAATCGGAATTTTTTGTAGGGGTGGCCCTCCGTGGTCACCCCATGGTTCTTAAAACCCATAGACAATCGGGGCCAATAAGAGCACTACGGCGCCAACGATTAATGTCAGCGGAGCGCCAACCTTGACGAAATCAGAAAAGACATAGCCGCCGGGTTTTTGGACCATGAGGTTGGTCTGGAACCCGGCCGGATTCATGAACGCGCTCGACGCTCCGCTCATCAGAATCATCGCAAACGGAAAAAAACTGACGCCCATAGCAGTGGACAACGATACGGCCACGGAAAACATGAGCACTGCCGCCGCGACGTTCGTGATTACGTTCGTCAGCAGCACCGTCCCGATGTACACTGCGGCCAACGCCATCATCGGACTCTTCCCTCCGATCGCAGCAAATAAATTTGCAGTCTCCCGCGCGAGACCCGTTCCCGTGATCGCCGACTCCAGTCCAACCGCAGCGCCCAGTACGACGATCGTTTGCCAGTCGACGCTTTGCCACAAGCGATCGATCGTCAAACATCCGGCCAGCAGCATAGCCATCGCCGCCAGCAGCGCTGCGTTGAGCATGCTTGTGATTCCAGTCGCCGCCAGCACCACCATCGCGACCGTGATGGCGAGGGCAACAACTGCGCGATCGATTCGTTGCACGCGAAACCCCTCGAGTCTTTTGGTCAGGATGAAATCCGATTCACGCCGGTTCTCGTAAAAGAACGCATCATCGACTTCGACCACCCCCGCATCACCAGCCTCGAGACGAAAATCCGCGAGCGGTTCGCGCGGCGCCTGGCCATTACGCGAAACACCAACCAGCATCAATTGATAAGGACTGTCCGGCAGCGGCAGGTCGCCGATCTTGTGGCCGATAGCGGGAGAGCGAGCTGACAACACGACTTCAACAAGCTGGTGCTCGTGACGCCGGCTGAACATCCGCGTGGCATAAGCCGGTATCAAACCAATCGTGGTCCATAGTCCCGGTAAAACATCAGCCGGCGTCGAGAAAGCAAGCAGGTCTCCAGTCTCGAGCTTCGTGGTGGGTTGCGGTTTTGTCGTCGTGCCGTTGTGAGAAAGCGACTCGAGAGTGAAACCGACTGGGTGTGCTAATCCAACCTGCTCGAGTGTCTTTCCCTTCAGTTTTGAATCTTCGATCCGGAATTCACTTCGATAGGCGCGCTTTTCGATACCGGTTTGACTGGCGATTCGATCTCGCAATAAATGCGAGCCGATCAAGATCATGTATACCAGCCCTGCGATCGTCGCGGGTATGCCGACCCACGCCGGATCGAAAAATCCAATCGGCTTGCCCGCAGCCAATTGACCTCTGGCGACTGCATCTGCAACCAACCCGGCAATGATCAGATTTACACTCGTTCCGATTAGAGTGATCGTGCCACCCAGAAGCGCGATATAACTCAGGCCCATGAACAGTTTTGAACCCGATAGACCAGTGCGGCGCGTCACATCTCGTACAGCCGGAATCATCATCGCGACGAGGGGAGTGTTATACAGAAACGCGCTTACCATCGCGATCGGAACGAAAGTCCTGAGTTGGGCCAACCTGATCGATTTTGGCAGCCCGATGATCTTTTCGGATAAAAGCGAAATTGCTCCGGTGGCATACATGCCGGCCGCGACTGGATAGAGCGCCGCAACCGTGATCACGCCGGTGTTGCTGTAGCCTTTGAGCAGCGCCGCGGGAGGTGCGAGCCGTAAAGTCATCGCCACCGTTAATGTCCCGATAAAAACAAGCCAGATCGGAAGCTTGTTCCACACCAGCATCACAAACATGGCAATCAACAAAACCAGTGTGATCCAGGTGGCAGTTGTCACTCTACGATGTTATTGGGAGGGGGATGCGAACGTACCTGTCAGAAGTAACAGTCGCCACAAAGAGGCACAAAAGTCACATAAGAGTGATTCAAGCATTAACGAGTATGCGCCTCTTCAAAGGGAGTATTGAGTCTGTCAGTCTGTCCTCCTCATTTTGTGACTTTTGTGCTTTTTTGTGGCTCAATTTCTGGGGTGGCACTCGACGCATTGGAACGACGTTATGGTGCGGCTTTTAGCTGCTTCATGTGATCGACCAAAGCTTTGGCTTGCTCCGCGGTCACGCCTTTCTCTGCGTAGCCGGGCATGTGCGGTGGCTTCTCGACTTTCTTACCTTTCAATACTACTTCCACGAGTTGGTCGTCAGTCAAAGCAGTATCGAACTTCTTTTCCGCCTTCTTGCCGTGGCACATAAGGCACTTGGATTTGTAATAGGCCGCAGTGTCTGAAGGTTGTTGAACGGACGCTTCGGCAGACGCCACCACGAGCATTCCTAAAGTCAGTGCGAGGGCTACCGCCCCAACTGTTATTGTTTTTACTTTCATGACTATGATTCACCTCTGTTACGTAGAAATTCAAAACCGCCAGGCCGAACCTTTGTGACAACGTGTGTACACAGTGAATTCGTCACACCAAACGCCCTCTTGCCGTTGTGGCAACTGATGCAATAAAACCGCGAGCTTGGACGTGATAGTTAAGCGGGATGGGCGCAGTCACCTCTCTGCGGGGGACGACGGAAAGATTCTAGCCACAATTTGAAGGTCTTGTTACTGGCAATTCTGACAGTATTGCCTTTGCGCCTTTTGTGGTTTTGTGAGGCTTCCGGAGGTGCATTCATGTCTAAAAACCTCATTACAGTCGATGGAAATGAGGCTGCTGCTTCGGTCGCCTTCCGCGTCAGTGAGGCGATAGCCATCTTCCCCATCACACCGAGCTCCCCGATGGCCGAATTGTGTGATGAATGGGCCAGCCGCGGTAAGACCAATCTTTGGGGAGTCGCCCCCGAGATAGCGGAGATGCAATCGGAAGGAGGCGCCGCCGGAGCCATACACGGCGCCTTACAGGCCGGCGCGCAGTCAACTACCTTTACCGCGTCTCAGGGCCTGCTCCTGATGATCCCGAACATGTACAAGATCGCCGGTGAGCTATCGCCGTTCGTAATGCATGTGACCGCGCGGACACTGGCGGTTC
>JAICQI010000277.1 GCA_025937955.1 Pyrinomonadaceae bacterium | reverse complement strand
GTCCTCTTTGTAGCGATGGTAATGGTCGTTCGCCACATCGCCGGTGGAGTTGTTATTAACTTTGCCGGGCGTGTGCGAGAACGTGTCCCAGATGGAAGGTCCGCGACCATCCTCCTTGACCGCGCCCTCAACCTGATACGAAGCGGTCGCGGTGCCCCAGATGAACCCGGGCGGGAACGCGCGCAACGCGTCGCCCTGTGTTGCGGCGCCGCCTTGAAGCACCGTGTTGGATCCAAGCGCCGGTAGCTCAGCCGCGGAGGCGAGAGCTGCGGCGCCGGCGACCTTCCCGAAAGTGCGTCTCGAAAGCTTTTTTGTCACGTAAGACGTCTCCTGTTTTTTAAGTTGTAGTTAGCCGACGACTGTTACTATAGATTTCCCGGACCACGTCAGGCCCTCGTCGATGCTAGCCGAGATGGTGAAAACGAGCGTCATCGCCACGATCAGATGAAATCCTCTTTGCATTTTTCCTCCTTTCGACGGGCGGCCACGATGAGCACCGCAATCCTTTCAATTGCTCTCGACATATTTTCCTCCTAACTCTGGTGTTCGTGAACGGGGGCCGTTAGGGAAAATCTTTAGCCGCAAAAAGGCACAAAAGGCACAAATGAATTAACAAAAGAGTTTTTTGTGCCTTTTGTGCCTTTTTGTGGCACCTCCTGTTTTTAGCGGCGTGCTGCCGTAACTCCCGGCCAGTCGTCCGTGCGAAAAGGTGAAGCCGGCAGACCTGCCTTGTTGTAAAGATTTGCGATCGGGTTGTCGGCCCAGCCGTAACGAACCGCCACCGGCTTGACGACCTTCGGACTCGAAACAATCACCGTATCACCATCGATGCGTGCATCGGCCCACACGAAGCGCCGATCCTCTCCCGCGATTGCAAACCCCTTGAGTGGTCCACCGTCGCTCGTTTTTAATCCCGCGCCGTGTTTGAAGCGAATTCGTATTTTGTCGCCGTCGATGTTGAAACGATCTAACAGTGGCCCTGATGGAATTACCTTTTGACCGTATGTTTCGGCGAGGGCCCACGCTGCTAAACGACGACCGACATCAAGCTTGTTACGCGGATGGATGTCGTTCTCGTCGCCGATATCGATCGTCACGGCCATGCCCGTTTGTGGCTCGCGCAATGTCATCGTCTGCGCTTCACGCAACTCGGCCCAATCGCTCTCGTCCGGTTCCGCTTTGCTGGCGTGCCAGTTAGCAAGCTGCACGAAGTAAAACGGAAACTCATGTCCCCAGGCGTTGCGCCAACTGCGAATCATCACTGGAAAAAGAGTGCGGTATTGATAGGCGCGTCCCGCGTTGCTCTCGCCCTGGTACCAGATGACGCCGCGAATCGCGAACGGTACAAGCGGCGCGATCATCGCGTTGTAAAGCACGCTCGGGTTGTTTTGGTTACTGACTCCGATCGCTTCCGGCCGCGTGCCCCAATCCGGACGCTTCGGCTCGAGCGCAAGTTCGATTTTGTAATCCCATTCGCCGCGCAGAGAGATCGCCTGCGCGTCGCCGTCGCCGTTTGGTCCAATCGACATCGCACCGCCACGACTGAAGCCGCCTTCTCCGGCGCTATCGAATACGCGCACGGCGATCACATTTCGTCCGCTCTTAACTAAAGTGCCCGGCACTACATACTTGCGCGGGACCATGTAACTGTTCGGCGTCTCTCTTCCGGTTGCGCCGATCTTTGTGCCGTTGAAATACGTGACGTCGTGGTCGTCGATGGGCGTGAGTTTCAGTACCAGATCCTTCCCGGACCACGATTCACGCAGCTCGACTTCTTTTCGAAACCAGACGGCTCCGTCGATAAGCAGTCCCGCAGTCTCGAGTTGTTTAGGTAGATCCATCCTTGACCAGTCTTTCGTCGAAGCAGATGGATCGGCGTATCCCAGAGCCTCACCTTTGTTCCCGGCGTCGAGGTAGAGGTTTTTCTCTTCCCACTGGGCCAGCGCACGCGCGTAGGCTTCCTTTGCTTCCGGCAGTGCGTTCAAGCTGCTCTGGTATCTATCAAGGATTGGTTTCAGTTCGGGAGAGGAAAGGAGCGCGTCGTGGGTGGTCCAGGCTTCCGCGGGTGTGCCACCCCACGAGCTATTGATTAGTCCAATCGGCACCTTGAGCTGTTGATAAAGCTCACGTCCAAAGAAGTATCCAACGGCGGAAAAGTTGGCCGCATCTTCGGGCGTCGTGACTACCCAGTGTCCTTGAACGTCGTTAAGCGGAGTGGAGGAACTCTGATGTTCGACTCTGAACAACCTAATCTCGGGATTTGTTGCCTGTGCGACAGTCTCGGCGCCGTTGATGGTGTTGATGAGTGGCCACTCCATATTGGACTGACCCGAGCACAGCCACACCTCGCCAACGAGCACGTTCTTGATGATCAGACCGTTGACGGTCAGTTCTGACGGTCCGCCCTTATTTAAAGGACCAATCCAGACCTGCCAACGTCCCTGCGCATCAGCGACAGTGCTCACCGACTTCTTATCAAAAGTAACCCTTACATTCTCGCCCGCGCTTGCCTCACCCCAGATACGAACCTTCATCCCCTGCTGCAACACCATGTTGTCGCCAATGATCGCGGGCAGCCGCACCTCCGCGCGCACGACAGCCGCAAAGACACTAATAAGCAGTGGAATCAGTAACTTTGTTGTACGGCCGGACATAAGGTGTGAGGCTGATTTTCTACTACTTGGGCGGGAAGCGCAACTTTAATTTTTTAGCCGCAGATTTTCGCGGATTAAACCCGGTAATCGAAGACGAACCGCCCTATCTGGATCGTCCCTTTCCCACCGGCCGCAGGCTGGATCAATAGCTGGCGCACAGTCGAGTTCTTCCGATTCCGCACCGCTTCCACTTCCCCAACCGCGTCGCCGCTCGACGCGCGATAAAACGTCACCGTAATACTGTCCGGCGTCTTGCGCTGGTAACCAAAAACGTACTCACCCGGCTCCAACGAAAACTCCCCAACCTTCATCGGCACCTGCGCAATAAAGAAGTGCGAATACTTTCCCTCAGCCGAATAGCCGGCCGTGATCATCACCACGCCCGCGATAAACTTGCCGCGCCCGTCCGTCACGCCCGACGCCGTGCGAAACTCAGTCTCGATGTTCTCTTTGATCACCGGCGCGCGCGCGGGAATCACTTTCCGCAACTCCGGTTCGGAAGCAATGCGCCAATTGGCTACAACAGGCGCGCCAAGGCACATCGCGCAAATCAACAACACTGTTCTCATCAGTTCCTCCAGGGCACGAAGGTCGATGCCCATGATTACATGAGTTTCTCAGAATGTTAAAGTATCCACCGGACACATGCGTCGCCTAAGTCATCTTCGAGGTCATCTTCGAGTTGCCGCGGCCGCTCTGCTTCTCCTCGCCGCCACTCGCGTCCTCGCCCTCGATCCAAATAGAAGCCTCAACGAGTTTGGTCATCAGGCATGGCTGACTGAAAACGGACTGCCGCAAAACACGGTGCAGGCGATCGTCCAGACGCAGGACGGCTATCTCTGGATCGGAACGCAGGAAGGTCTCGCACGTTTCGACGGTCTGAACTTCACCGTGTTTGACAAAGAAAACACGCCCGCGTTTAAGAGTAATGACATTCGCGCGCTTCACGAAGACAAGCAAGGACGGTTGTGGATTAGCACATCGTACGGCCTGGTTTGCCGTCACAACGGCCAGTTCAGCAGTTTCACAGTAAACGAAGGCCTGCCTGACAACAGCATCGGTCCGCTCGCCGAAGACACCAACGGCAACGTCTTAATCGGCACAGCCGCTGGTCTGGCGCGCTTCGAGAACGGCTCTTTCAAAACTTTCACCACCCAGCACGGGTTGGCGAGCAATGTAATTCAGGTTCTCTGCGCAAGAGCTAACGGAACTCTCCTGGTCGTAACTTCCGCAGGTGTTCAGTCGCTTAGCGGCGACAGTTTCAGCAATTGGACCACGCCGGTGGATGCGCCCGCCGCAAACATTACGGCGATCGTTGAAGAGAAGTCTGGTCATCTCTGGTACGGCACCCTGGATGGACTATTTGGCTTCAATGACGAAGACCCCACGTTTGGTGCGATCACTTTACCCAACACACGGATCAGCGCTCTGCGAGTGGATCGCGAAGGCGCACTCTGGATTGCAACCGCGGGTGGTCTCGCACGAATGCGCCATGGCAAGTTAGAAACTTTCACGTCCACGAATGGTCTATCCAGCAATTTGGTTCTATCAATCTTTGAAGATCGCGAAGGCAGCATGTGGGTCGGCACCGAAGCCGGCGGTCTCAATCTACTAAAGAGCAAGAAGTTCAACACCTACACGACCCGCGAAGGACTGCCAAACGATCTTGTCAAAGCTATTTACCAGGATCCACAAGGCGGAATCTGGATCGGTTCCAATGGCGGCGGATTAACGCTATTCAAAAATGGCAAGTTCACAACCTGGACCACGCGTGAGGGACTGTCGAGTGATGTCGTTCTTTCGTTAGCGGGAGACGCTTCGGGCACGATCTGGATCGGTACGCCTGACGGGCTGAACCGTTTCCGCGATGGAAAGTTTCAAATCTTCACTTTTGCAGATGGACTCTCGAACGATCTCGTGCGATCCGTGTTTGTCGATCGAAGCGGCGTGCTCTGGGTGGGCACGAGAGACGGCCTCAACAGTTTTCGTGATAACGAGTTTACGACCTACACCACACAAGATGGACTCGCAAACAATTTCATCGGCGCGATCTATGAAGACTCGAGAGGCAATCTGTGGGTCGGTACACTGGGCGGGTTGAGCAAGATAAAAGACGGAAAGTTTCAGACCTTCACCACCAAAGAGGGTCTCTCCAGCAACACCGTTATCTCTCTTTACGAAGACGCGGCTGGCGATCTGTGGATCGGAACAAACGGTGGCGGTCTTAACCTTTTGCACGGCGACAAGTTTGTTTCTTTCACCACGCTCTCCGCTGACGTCATCTATCGCATTCTCGAAGACAAACAGCAGAATTTGTGGTGCAGCTCCAACAAGGGAATCTTTCGCGTCAACAAGAACCAGCTCGACAAAGGTGTTTCTCCGGTTTTCTACGGTCCGGCTGACGGCACGTTGACGCGCGAATGCAGCGGTGGGGGGCATCCCGCCGGATGGAAGACGAGCGATGGTCGCATTTGGTTCGCGACTATTAAAGGACTGGCTGTGATCGATCCGGAAAACATCCCCCTCAACACTTCGCCACCACCGATCGCGATCGAACAGCTCTTCATCGACAATCAATCTGTACCGTTAACACAAAACCTGACACTCTCTCCAGGTACCTCGAGACTGGACTTCTACTACACGGCGTTGAGTTTCATCGCCCCGGAGAACGTGCGGTTCAAATACAAGCTCGAAGGTTTTGACGACAACTGGATCGACGGTGGCGCGCGACGAGTAGCGTCGTACACAAACCTGCGACCCGGAAACTACAAGTTTCGCGTGATCGCGGCAAACAACGATGGCGTCTGGAACGAGACCGGAGCGGCAGTAGAGTTTTATCTGCAACCGCGCTTCTATCAGACTTACTGGTTCTATCTGGTTTGTATCTTGTTGCTGGCGCTGGCAGTCTGGCAACTGTATCGCCTGCGCGTCAGACGCATGGCCACGCAGTTTCGCGCGGTGCTCGATGAACGTAATCGGATCGCGCGTGAGATTCACGACAACCTGGCCCAGGACATTCTCGGCATCTCCGTGCAGTTGGAACTGGTCGCGCGCTTGATGCCCGCAGCAGCGGAAGCTGCCAAAGGTCACCTGGATCGCGCCCGCATTCTCGTGCGAAACAGTATGACTGAAGCGCGCCGCTACGTCTGGGATTTGCGTTCGCAGGAGTTGCAGAAGAAAGATCTGTCCGCGGCGCTGCGCGACACAACCAGGCGTCTGACGGCGGAGAGTAACGTCGAAGCAGTGGTTGAAGTGGCCGGGCCTCTGCGACCATTACCGATCGAAGTCGAAACTAATCTCTTGCGCATCGGGCAGGAAGCAATTAACAATGCGGTGAAGCACGCTGAGGCGAACCGCATCGACGTGGCGCTAAACTTCGACACGCGTAGCGTGCGACTCAGCATTCGCGATGACGGCCGCGGCTTTGATGCAGACAGGCAAGTCGCGGATGGTCACTTCGGTTTGATCGGCATGCGTGAGCGTGCGGCACAGATTGGCGGCGTTTTGACGATTCAGAGTGCGCTTGAACGCGGAACACAAATCGCCATTGACGTGCCGTTGAATGATTAGCGAGGAAACGTTGAGTAACAAGATTCGCATTATTGTGATCGACGATCAGGCGGTGGTGCGACAGGGGTTTGTTTCGCTCATCAACACCGTCGCGGACATGGAAGTGATCGCACAGGGAGTGAACGGTCAGCAGGCACTCGAGTTATTCCGCGAGCATCAACCGGACATCACCCTGATGGACCTTCGCATGCCCGTGATGAGCGGCGTCGATGCCATCGCGAAGATTCGTCACGAATTCCCGGAGGCGCGAATCATCGTACTCACAACATACGACGGTGACGAAGACATCTACCGCGCCCTGCAAGCCGGCGCGCAAGGCTACCTGCTGAAAGACATGTTCTTCGAAGAGCTCGAAGACGCGATCAGAAAGGTCCATGCCGGCGCGCGTCGCCTGCCGCCAGTCGTCGCCGAACGTCTCGCCGAACGCATGACCGCCTCGGAACTAACCGTTCGGGAGCTCGAAGTCCTCCAGGAGATCGTAAAAGGCAAGACAAACAAAGAAATCGCCAGCTCGTTACGCATCAGCGAAGCCACCGTCAAAAGTCACATCAACAACATCCTCGGCAAACTCGGCGTAACCGATCGCACCCAGGCCGCCACCCGCGCCCTCCAGCGCGGCATCGTCCATCTTTAGCCACAAAAAGGCACAAAAAAGCACAAAAGGAAAACCAAAGTCTCGGTCCAACAGTTCGTCACTCAGTAAATTTTGTGCCTTATGTGCCTTTTTGCGGCTCAAACTAAAGTTGGAGATCGTGGCTAAACCTTAAGGCCATGACAAGCTGTGACAATCCTGTTACTTTTCGCAGCGTTCGACACCAATTCTCCGGTTCCGAGTTCAGATCAAGGCTTCTTACCTACCAACTTGTTGCAGACCAAAAGGTCTTGATTAAGGTAAGAGCTCGGAACCGGACTTCCCTCCGATTTAGACCCCTTCGTTTCCCGTCGGACCTACCGCGGCGGTACTGACGGTATCCAAACAGTGATTTCAGATTTCAAGGCACGAATGCACAGGAAAGAGGGGCGCTGTGATAACTCCTCGTAATCCTCGGGGTCGGCTCTTTTAAATTCTTCAGTCGGTCTGGGCTCGAGCGCAATAGGTTTGTCGTTCATGGTAATACAAGTTAGCGACGGCGACGACGTACCGGCTTGAATCCACTTCATGCCCTCAAGGATCATTC
>JAICQI010000876.1 GCA_025937955.1 Pyrinomonadaceae bacterium | reverse complement strand
GGTGGTAAAACTTCGTCGCGATACTCTTTCGACTGCTCTTCAAACAACTCCCAGCACGGCATCGACACGACGCGCGACGATACACCTTCAGCTTCCAGCTTCTCGTGAGCTTCCAGCGCGAGAGAGACTTCCGAACCAGTAGCAATCATGATCAACTTCGGCGTTGTCGCGCTACCGGCAAGTACGTAAGCACCACGCCTGAGTCCATCAGCTTTTGCAAAACGATTGCGATCGATCAGCGACACCTTCTGCCGCGTGAGAGCGAGCGCTGTCGGCGCGTGACGCCGCATGATCGCAATGCGCCACGCCTCACTCACTTCCGCCGGATCCGCCGGACGAATTACAAACAGGTGCGGAATCGCGCGCAACGCGGCGAGATGTTCGATCGGCTGGTGCGTTGGTCCATCTTCGCCCAGGCCCACCGAGTCGTGCGTGAAGACGTAGATGACCTGCACTTCCGAGAGCGCCGCCAGGCGGATCGCGGGCCGCATGTAGTCGGAGAACGTCATGAACGTTCCGCCATACGGAATCAAACCGCCGTTCAGCGACATGCCGGTGAGCGTCGCGCCCATCGCATGCTCGCGGACACCGAAGTGCAGGATGCGGCCGTCGTAAGCATCGGCCTCGAAACTATGGCTCTCTTTGATATCGGTGTTATTCGAGACGCCGAGATCGGCTGAGCCGCCGATCAGCATTGGCATCACGGGCGCCAGCGCATTGATTACTTCGCCGCTCGCGACGCGCGTCGCTACGGATTTCGCATCTTCAAACTTGGGCAGGTGATCTTCCCAACCCGCAGGCAATTCACCACTCATCGTCGCGTGCCAGCTCTTGCCTTCATCGGCGTGCTTCGCCTCATATTGCGTGACTAGTTCGCGCCATTCGGCTTCCAGCTTCTCACCATTCGAAACCGCTTCGCGGAAATGCGCCAACGCTTCTTCGGGAATGTAGAACTGCTTGTCTTCAGGCCAGCCCAGGTGGCGTTTCGCTTCTCGCACCGCGTCTTCGCCAGGCGCGTCGCTGTGCGCTTTGCGCGTGCCCTGCGTCGGCATGCCGTAGCCGATGACTGTTTTGATTGAAATCAGGCTCGGCGCATCCGTCACCGACTGCGCAGTGCGAATTGCGAGTTCGATCTCGTCGAGGTTGTTGCCGTCGGCGACTGTCTGCGTGTGCCAGCCGTAGGAATCGAAGCGTCTCGGCACGTCTTCACTGAAAGCGAGACTGGTGAAGCCTTCGATCGTGACCTTGTTGTCGTCATAGAGATAGATCAGTTTGCCGAGCTTCAGGTGACCGGCGAGCGATGCGGCTTCGGCGGCGACACCTTCCATCAGATCGCCGTCGGAGACGATCGCGTAGACGTAGTGATCGATCAGCGGAAAATCTGTTTTGTTGAACTTACGTGCGAGATGCGCGGCGCCCATCGCCATGCCGACGCCGTTCGCAAAGCCCTGACCGAGCGGACCGGTCGTGATCTCGACGCCGGGTGTGAGCCCGTACTCGGGATGACCGGGCGTTTTTGAGCCCCACTGCCGGAAGTTTTTTAGTTCTTCGAGTGGAAGATCGTAGCCGGTAAGGTGGAGCAGCGAGTAGATCAACATCGAGCCGTGGCCGGCCGAGAGCAGAAAGCGATCGCGATTCTCCCATTTTGGGTTCCGCGGGTTGTGCCGCAGGAAACGAGTCCAAAGAACGTACGCCATCGGCGCCGCGCCCAGTGGCAGTCCGGGGTGACCGGAGTTTGCTTTCTGGACGGCGTCGAGTGTTAACGCTCGGATGGTGTTGATGCAGAGCTGATCGAGTTTGGGATTGGAGTTTTCTTTCTGCACTGGCGCGCTCATTCGTCTTTATAAGTCCTATAGGACATATAGGACCTATTTAATTCCTTCCATAAAGTTGTTCGTAGAGCTCTTCCTGGCGCGCGAGGCCCTGCTGATAGCGAGCGTGGCGCGACATGTCAGGCTCGTACACCTGGTCGATCGAAATTGAATCGTCCTCAATGGTTTCTATTTTGCCCACCGCTTCCAGCGCAAGCAAGGCAGCGCCGCGGATTGAGCTTTCCGCGCTGCCGCCGAACATCAATGGGCGACCCAAAACATCCGCGATGATCTGCAACCACACCGGCGACGAGCGCAGCGCATTGCCTGATGCAATAATTGTCGCGCCAGGCGCAACACGATCGAGTGCGCGAGCGATTAATGCGAATCGATATGCGATCGACTCGAGCGTCGCGCGAACAATCTCGATCGGTTTTGTTCCTTGTCGTAATCCGAAGATGCCGCCTCGAGCGTCCGTGGACCAGCCGGTGCTTCGCTCGCCGGACCAGAACGGCAACACAGTTAAGCCATGGGCATCCGGTTCGAGATCTGCTATCTCGCTTTGAGGAGCGTTGAGATTCAACGATTCAGTGAGCCATTGCAAGAGTCCGCCGCCGTCAGATAACGCGCCTCCAACCACAACGCGCTTCTCGCAAACTCGATAACTCCACAACGCCGGCGAGAGTTCGTGTCGTGGTCCACCAGCAAACACCACTCGCATCGCGCC
>JAICQI010000457.1 GCA_025937955.1 Pyrinomonadaceae bacterium | reverse complement strand
CCCTCCCGCTTTCCCCTGTCATGGGATTGTTGGGGTGGCCCTCCGTGCCCCCCCAAAGCACTTACGACTGCGCGCCGGGGTGGCCGCGGCGGCCCACCCCTACAATCATTCAGTTGAGTTTATTGTGGCGGTCGAGAGGGCGTTCCAGATGAAGGGCAGCGTCGCCCAGCTTTGGCCGCGATGCTGCGGGCGGAATCCGAAGAGCACGATGCGCCCTTTGCCGGCGCCCACCTCCGCCAGCGCAATCTGACCGCGCAGCTTGTCTTCACCCAGCAGCCAGCCGCTCAGCAGCACGTTCTGCTTAGCATAACGCGCGATCACACGCACGTTCGCATCCGCCGTTGCTGCAAATGCGGCGCTATTGATGAAGTATGCCGGGACAGTCGCGGGCAGCATCGCAGCGATCGGATTCTTGTTATCGACTTCGAGCGTCACAATCGATCCCGGACAATAAAACTCCGACGTCCGTACACCCTCCAGCACGTTGCGTAGCGGCAGGCTGAACTCCTTAATCGCCAGATCGCATGAATCATCGAAACAGATCAGCATTCCGCCATTCGTCACAAACTGTTTCAGGTTCTTGACGCCGGCTTCCGTGATGCCGCCGGTGTATTCGGCCGGCAGCGTTCCCGCGACATTGCCGTTGATGATCTGCGTGCTCGATTGTGACGAAAGAATGACTGCATCAAACTTCGAGTTGAGTCCACCGCGCCTGATATCCGCATCGCGCACTGACGAATAAGGAACGTTGAACGTGTCGAAGATATAACGCGTCCAGCCTTCGTCCATGTTGCTCAACCACGGTTTGTAAATCCCGATCCGGACCGGTTGCTTCAACGGGTTCTTGATCGGCGACTCATCACCTTTCTTCAACGGGAGCGCAAGGTCAGCCCTGACCTGGTTGGCGTCTTTGACTTGCGTCAGCTTGCGTTCGCTAGCAGTTTCCCTGATCGCAACGACCGCCGGCGCCTCGAGGCCCATTTGCAGCGGCAGCGTCCATCCGGCCACGTCATACGGACGCTCAGCCTCGCCCTGGCCCGTCAACCGGTTTGGATAGATTTGCGGCTCAAACAGAGCCAGCACATTCGTACGCTGCGGCTGGTTGAGAAACACGATATAGCTGCCCAGCGGCACTTCTTGCATCGCCGTCAACGGACCGTCGATCTTGTATGTGCCAAGCTTCTCGGTGACCGGGTTTGTCCGCTGCAACATTGGCGACCTCAAAACAACGTGCAGCTCCTGATCGAGCCGGAAAACTTCGACGCCTTGATCGACCAGGCTGCCGACAATCTTCGCAACCGCTTCGTCACGCGCCTGCCCGGCCGGAATCAAGTACGCGATGGTGTCGCCCTTGTTGGCTGGTAGCTCTACGTTCTTGCGGCCAAGCTCGTAAAAGTTGCGCAAGTAGTCGCCGCGGAACTTCGAAGCCATCGAGAGAATCGATCGCGCTGCGATCATCTCCATCGCCATGATGTCGCGCGGGCGCCACTCGCCGGCGGGCCACGGATCGGGAAAGTTGGTACTCACTTCCGTTGCGTTGCGCATGCCGCGCGTGCTGGACCGAGCGAGTTGCTCGGTTGTGACAGTGCTCGGCGACATGAGTCGCGCGCTGGCCGCCTCTGAAAGAATGCCGATCGAATTGTGATAGTAAGGTGCGGTGCGGAAGCCGCCGTGCCACCACGTGTCGTAGAGAGCGTTGGTCAACACGCCTTTGAAACCTGCTGCCTGAAGATCCGCTGCGACCTTGTGACCCATAAGTCCTACCTGTCGCAGCAGCAACGGCGAGATGTTTGGATTTGGTGGATCGTAAAAAGGCGGAATGAAGAATCTCGATCCGTTTGATCCTTGCTGGTGGACGTCGTAAACAATTTGCGGAAACCACTCGTGCCACAACAACCGAGTTACAAGCTGAGTTTCTTTGAGATTGAGCATGAACCAATCGCGATTGTCGTCGTGACCGGCGTAATGATGATAAAGCTCGGGTGGTTCTTTTCCTTCGTATTGCGTGCCGAGTGTTTTGCGATACCAGTTAGCGACGATGTCGATGCCATCAGGGTTCGGTGATGGAATCAGCATCACGATCGTGTCTTGCAGGATCGCGCGCGTGTCCGCATCCTGTGCTGTCGCCAGCTCGTAAGCGAGCTGCATCGACATCTGCGAAGCCACAATCTCAGTGGAGTGAATCGAGCAGGAGATCGTCACTACGACCTTGCCGTTCGCGAGCAGACGATCGCGCTGAAGCTCGCTGGTTACCTTGCGCGGATCGGCGAGCTGCTGCTGGATCTCTTTGTATTTTGGCAGAGCCAGTATATTCTCACGCGCGCTAATGAAAGCTACGATCAGGGGGCGCTTCAAGGTCGATTGGCCCAGGGTCTGGACCAAAACGCGATCGGAGGCACGGTCCAAACGCTCGAAGTAATCTGTTATTTGAGACCAACCGGCGACAGTGCGCTCGTCGCCCGGCGTGAAGCCCAGAACTGATTTGGGAGACGGGATGGGGGCCGATTGAGGTCGAGCAAGAGCGGCACTGAACAAGATTAGTGCCAGGCAGGTAACTACTGATCGATGGCTAATCATATGGCGCAGGAGTCTAGCACAACCGGGCATCGCAGCCTCATGCGACGTTTGCATTACTGGTGGTCGTTGTTTGTAGCGGGCGCGCTGCTCGGGCTGCTTGGGCCGCCGATCCTCTTGTTTTCCTGGCTGGTTAATAAGCATGAGCTGGTTTATCCGTGGGCGATGTTTGGCGCGCGCAACTGGCTGCGCCTGAGTGGGGTGCGGGTTAAAGTCAGAGGTCTCGAGTTACTGGATCCGAAACAGACTTACGTCTTTGTTTCCAATCACCGCTCGTATCTGGACACTGCCGCCATGTTCGTGTTCACGGGCAGGCGCATCGGGTTACTGGCGAAAAAGGAGCTTTTAAAGGTGCCGGTGTTGGGTGTGGGGATGGGTTTTGTGAACGTGATGGCGATCGATCGGACAAATCGCGAGAGTGCGATTCGTACTACGGAAGCCGCTGCGAGGCGCATTCAGTCAGGCGTTTCGTTTGCGGTCTTCGTCGAAGGGACGCGAGCGAAGCCGGGCGAGCTCCTGCCGTTTAAGAAGGGTGCGTTCTACATGGCGAGGCAAGCGGGCGTGCCGGTTGTTCCCGTTGCGATCAAGAACTCGGATGTGTTGATGGGCAAGGGAACCGGCGAAGCAAGATCGGGCACGATCGAGATGGTCTTCATGCCACCGGTTGATACAATCGAAATGACGACCGACGAAGACATGAATCGATTGATAGCGTCAGTCCGCGACTCGATTGCGAAGGAGATTTAGCCACAGATGAACACGGATTTCATTCACGGATTCTATTCTAAATCCGTGAATGAAATCCGTGTTTATCTGTGGCTAAATCTCTCTTACTCTTACGGCGCGAAGTTGTAGGTTAGGTTTCCAGCAACCTTAACTGTGATGCCATCCTTTATAGTGGGCGCGAACGTTGCCTCGCGTGCGGCGGCTTCGGCAGCCTCACGTAACGGCAGTGGTCCATCGGTGGCTTTGGCCGAGATCACCTTTCCATTCTCATCGACAACCACACGCACAGTTACTTTACCGGAAACCTTGAGTCTCCGCGCTTCCTCCGGGAACACCGGTTTCGGCAGCGACGTAGCTTTCGAATTCAGCTCACCGCCCTCGATCGGCTTCGCCACTTCGCTTGGAGTGGTTCCACCCTCGTCTTCACCTACCTCCGTGACCTTGAGCGTGGCGCGTGCCGGAGCGAAGTCCATGTAACGAACTTTCATCCGAACGTGTAGTGAAGCGCCGCTATCAAAGATCAATTCCTCGTCAGCATAAGAATAGGTTGGAAACCAGTAACGCCCATCGATGTTCTGGCGATAAGTTTCAACAATCGGGTACTTGTTCTCTTTCGTTTCCGGAACCCCCTTGCCCCTGGTTTTCACGATCAGCAGATCCTGATCGTCAACCCAAACGCGGCCCGTAAACAGTCGATCCTTCGTCTTCTTTGGATTGGGAATGACCTTTGGAGTCACATCAAAGATGTAGAGGTTGAGCTCGTCGATCTTCTCTTTACCTACATACCTGAAGTCGTATTGCGCGATCTTCGAGGGCTCGAGCGCGAACGGGTTAATTCCACCCAGGTCATCAACGTCTTCAGTGGTGACCTCGGGCATAGTGGACATAGGGAAGAAGCTGATCTTCTCATAGCGATTGCCCTGGTCGTCAAAAGTGAAGGTCGAGACGCGATGGTACTCGCCCGTGACTTGCCCGCCCATGCCGATCCTTTGTATCAGCGCGTCGCGCTTAAATGAGTAGTTGTTCAGCGCGCGCCGAAACTCCGCTTCCTTGGCAGTAAAGGCACGAATGATCCGGTCGGTATCGACTGAATTTGCTGGTCCAGTGGTCCCAGGCTGGGCTGGGGTCTGGGCGGAAGCGTTGAGAGCGGCAACGGCCAGCAAGGCCAAGGTGGCAAAGATCGTCGGAATCCTCATAAGTCCTTTCTTCATTTCTATCTTAAGGGGGTTAATTGTCCCTGGGCGCCAGTGGTAACTGACTGTCCTCAGATGCCTTGACGGAAGAATCGTGTTGCCAGCCCGGCGATGCCCTGGATGCCCACTGGGGCTGAGGATGCCATTTTCCTGTTGCAAAAGTTCTTGCATCTAGTGTAAGGTGCCTTTACTAGAATAAGTTATAACGTGCTGTGCGGCACGAATGACAGTTGAAAACAGCCCGATTGACCTCGATATTCGCGGCTCACGTTAATTTGAAAGTTAAGATTTCTCAAGGTCCTCATGTCGGCAACAGGCACTCGTCCAACATCCGTGGAGCTTTACGGCGCGGGAGCGCAGACGTGACGCCGAGCGGCGGCGTTGCTTACACGGCGCGGACGATAAACCAGGCTTTGGGAGGAGCTTGGTTTTACGTGGCTTGAGGCCGATGATGTGCGCGGTGGTTAGCTGCCCCTTCTGGGCGGGGTGGCTTAAACAAATCACCGCGCACACCCCAGCTTTAACCCTCTTACCTGCGTTAAATCAGCGAAAATCTGTGGCTTAGATTACGAATTACGCTTCGACGAAATCGACCTGCACGGGGTGTGGAATAATTCCCCTCTGGTGTCCCTCGTTCAGCAGCAGACGGACGGCCTCGCGGCCCCGATCGGTGTAATCAAGCGTTAACTCGTTTACCCACATCGCCACAAATCTATCCGCCAGCTCCGGATCCATGTCCCTGGCGAACTGCAGGGCGTACTGG
>JAICQI010000744.1 GCA_025937955.1 Pyrinomonadaceae bacterium | reverse complement strand
GGGATTAGCGTAATCCTTGCTAAACACGCGGATCGACGCGAACGCCGGAAGACCGCCCAAGGGCGGAACGTTCACAATGTTTGGCCATACCGGCAAGCCCTGGCCGTTGCTGCATCCGAAAGATGAACCACACGCTATACCAAATTGTTGCACGCCGTTGTCAGTGATCGAGCCAACCTGCGACAACATGTTCTGCCGCCCGTAATAAATACCGGCGTTAGCTCTCAGCACGGATTTGCCCTGCTTGGATATATCCCATGCAAAGCCAAGTCGCGGCTGAAACATTTTCTTGGGACTATGCAAGGTGCCATCGGACGGGAAGTTTGGATTTGATAGCAACGAAGCATAGACGGTCTGATTAGGCGGTATCACCGGTTCGGGGAAAATCTGAGCTTCCCAACGCAGACCGTAGTTCAAAGTGAAGTTAGATCTGATCTGCCACCTGTCCTGAGCAAATAAAGCGAAGTCTTCGTTCTTGATCGTTGATGCACCTGGAGGCGGAGCACCCGAGATTCCAGTGGGGATGCCGTTCTGCAAATAAAGAAGCAGTGGACCACCCACGCTACTCCCAACCCCGCACGTTTGATTAAACGGCGCGCCCTGAGTGATCCATCCGGTAAAGGCGCCGGCCGCATTGAAACACTCACCAACGTTTGGCCCAAAGCCGTTTGCAGCAGGCGGCGATGAGTAACGCAAAAAGCCCGTAACGCCATCGAAGATGTAACGGCCCGTGAAGAACCCGCGGAAAACCTGATCGTTCAGCGTGTGCAGCCATTCACCACCGAATTTAAGATTGTGATCGCCCGTGATAAGCGAGAAGTTGTCTTTGACCTGCGTCCGCCAAAGCAGCTCATCGACGTTTGGCTCGAGGAAAAACGGAGCGCCAAATCTGAAAGTAGTCGCAAATCCCATGGCCGTGTCTGCCGGGACATTTGAAGGGATGGCAGAGCGCGGCCGCAGCTCACGACTGTAGGAGAAGTGAGCTTCGTTCAGTTTTGTCGGCGAGATAGTGGTAAACAAATTGGCCCGCACCACGTTGATCTTTGATGGCCCTTCGATGCCGTTAGCAGAATTGCCGTAAGTGGGGACGTCAAACGTTTGGTTATCGTTCTTCGAATAGTCAAAGTTATACGACACCGAAAGGTTGTTTGAACTGTTGAGAGCGAAGTCTACTTTCGAGAAGAATGCCTGGTTGTTGATCTTGTGTGAGATGGGCAGACCTTCTTCCTGATTGCGATTGGTTCTGAAGAAATTGATGAGAGCCAGTCTCTGGCAATCCTCGTTAGCGTTGATTGCCGCTTCATTCGCGAGAATCGTAGGCGTTGCAATCGGGCACGGCGTGGCGCCGATTTGTTCACTCAGATTGGCGCGGTCCAGGTTTTCCCGAATGCCCTCGAAGGCGAAGAAGTAAAACGCCTTGTCTTGCTTGATTGGACCACCAATGGTTCCGCCGTACTGCTTGCGATTAAATCCCTCGAGCGATTTGCCGTCTGAAGTGTTTGCCGTTAACGCTTCGAGGCGCTGGAAATAAAACGCGCTGCCGTGAACATCGTTTCCGCCTGACTTTGTGATGACGTTGATAACGCCGCCCGCAGTGCGTCCAAACTCAGCGCTCGCTCCAGTCGCCACCACCTGAAACTCTTTCACAGCTTCGAGTGTGATATCGATGGCGGCGCGTTGACCGCCGAGTTGCTCACCGAAGAAGCCGTTGTTGTAGTCGCCGCCGTCCAGACTAACGTTATTGAAAATTCCGCGCTGGCCCGCGAAATTGATCTCATCGCCGTCCGGGCCCTGCGTGATGCTGACGTTGGGCGTGAGTGTCAGCAAGTCTTCAAACTTTCTACCAAGGATTGGCGTGGTGCTTACGGCGGTTTCGTTCAGTGTCGTGCTGGCTTCAGTCTTCGCCGTGTCAACTGTGGGAGTGCTGGTGATGGTGACTCGTCCTTCCACTCCCGAAACAGACAAAGCGACGGGGACGGAGAGCGCCTGGCCCACTGTGAGCGCGGTCCTCTCGAGTACAGCGGTGGAGAAGCCCTGCTTCGAGACGGTGACAGAATAGTTACCCGGCTGAAGCAAAGGAGCTACGAATCGGCCTTCGTCATCTGTTGTCAGATTACGAACAAGGTTGGTATCGAGATTCTTGATCTCCACATTCGCGCCGGGAACTGCGGCGCCATTCGCGTCAACGACGGTGCCCTGGATCGTTCCCGTTGTGATCTGGGTTTGGGCAACGATGGCAGGAACGATCAGCAACGTGAGAATAAACGCTGCTGCAAAACACTGGATCCGGGGGAATGTGCCGAGTACGGGGGTCCGCATAGTGTTCTCCTGTTGGGTTTTTTGGATTTATGGTGTTTATGTTTCGGGTCAGTATTGTGGGGCCATCTTAGTTAGACCGGCATAGCGTGTCAATGAAACTTTCTGACGGTTACAACGCTTTTGTAACAGATAAATAGCTATGCTGGTCTTGATGAACATTCAGGCCGGGAACTTACCTTTGTTATTGCAGGATTCGGCAGCAATAATCTCGCAGATTTGGAGCTACCTGACGCGGCAGTTCACCTTTGGCCGGATTACGGTTTCGATATCGAGTGTCGTTATCGGGCTGATTGTAGTAATCCTCACAATCCTGATTGCCCGCTGGTCGAGCGCCCTGCTCGAGCGACGGATTGCAAACCGGCGACACATCGATCCCGGTTTGCGTTACACGATCTGCCGGCTGGCCAAATATATAATCATCATCGTCGGATCGCTGGTAGCACTCAAACAGGCGTTTGCGATCGATCTCACCTCCATTGCCGTGATCTTTACCGCGCTGTCCGTCGGCATCGGCTTTGGCTTGCAGTACATCGCCGCTGACATCGCGTCGGGTTTTATCCTGCTTTTTGAACGGCCGATACGAATCGGCGATCGCATCACTATCGGCGAAGATGAAGGCGACGTGCAGAGCATCAACTTGCGCACGACGATCGTCACCACGAATGATCGTATCGCGATCATCGTGCCCAACTCCAAACTGGTGACACAGAACGTCGTGAACTGGTCGTATGGCGATCCACACGCGCGGCTCGCGATTCCCGTCAGCGTGGCGGACGATGCCGACGCTGAACTCGTCACCGACACGCTGGTCCAGGCAGCGAAGAAAGTGACTAACGTGTTGCCGGAGCCGCAGCCGGAGGTGCAATTCCTCAAGTTTGGCGAATACTCGCTTGATTTCAGGTTGCTGGTATGGACCAATCTACCGCGGCGTCACATGCAGATCCGCAGTGATATTAATTACCGCATTGCTCAACTCT
>JAICQI010000009.1 GCA_025937955.1 Pyrinomonadaceae bacterium | reverse complement strand
TATAAAGCACGGGCGGCCACGGAGTGCCGCCCCTACATGTTGTCATTTTTCACGCTTCAGGTAAGCGATCTTCCAGTCAACAGAAGAGCGCAGATAATGTGAGGCACTAGAGTTTGCTTGCTTCGTAAATCTCTCCCGAACGAGTGTCTAAGAGATAAGCCGCGGTCGATTTGAGACTACTGCCTAAGCGAATAAATAGATTGTTTCGATCTCTCGGCGCTCGGAAGTGAAACTGTTTCGTAGCCTTTCCCGACGAAGCAAAGACCACAATACTGTGCGCGTTTAGTAGCAGGTAACCAGTTCCGCGACCGTTAACCGAGATCGAGTGAGTGATGAGCGGCGGCATGAAGGCGCTGTCTGGATACTTCGCGAAGAACTCCAGCGAATAGTTTTTCTGTTGCGACTCGTCAATTAACTCAGACGGAATCGTGAATTGATTCTCACTAATGAGTTTGCCGTCCGGCGAGTATTTTCGAATGATGGGCCATGAGCGAAACGCGACGAACAAGTTATCGTTTGCATCGCAGGCAGCGACGGCTAAGTTCATGTTGCGGGCGAGATTGCCTGGCGACTTGATAAGTCTCTCACCGAATCGCCGCAGGAACTTTCCAGTGTCGGAGAAGACATACACTAACTCTGCTGATCGAGCTGTGTCTGGCGTCAGAAAGATCTCGCGCTGGCGGTTAACCGCAATACTCGTCATGGGAAATGGAACGCGAAAACTTCTCTGGAACGTTCCGTCAGAACTGAAGATCAATACCTTCGGCGTCACAGGATCACTGACGTAAACATTCTCATTTTCATCAACCGCTATAGAATCGTTAAGCCCAGCCCGCTCGATAGTTCCCGGGCCGCTGCCCGGTTGACCAAATTCAGCAACGAACCTTCCGCGTGCATCGAGTTTTACGATGCGAGAATTCCCGTCATCGAATACATACATATTTCCGGACCGGGCCACGGCCATTGCCGTGGGCGCTGCAAGCTTCAACCTGGCGTCTCGTTGTGATGATGAAAGGTAGAACGGACGCAATCGGAGCTGCGCTTCCGGAACCGCAGAGATGAGTTGCACTGCAAATAACGCGATGGATAGAAACGTACTCATTAGCGCCTCGCCGGCTGGACCAGTTGCGAAAGTTCCCTCAGGACCTGTTGCTCAGACATGTCAGGCTTTTCCTGCCAAATCAGACTTCCATTGGCGTCAAGAACGAGCAGCAACTTTCCATAGCTCAGGTGCGGCCTGAGAGCCTCGATGTCGCCCTGGACCATTGATTCACCCATCGGCAGGATTGCCTTGAAGTTGTCCACGTCCTGCATTGAGAACTGCTTCTCAGAGAAGACGAGTAACAGCGTAGTTCCGTCGGGCCGCAGTGAATCGAAACGTTCGATCGTCTCGAAGCGATTTCCGGTGGGACATCCGGTGGCGAACTCGTCAAAGAGATTTACGATCGTGAACCCTTTGCCAGGCGGGATGGGCGCGTCTTCTCCTGTTGCTCGATTGATCCTTATGCGAGCAACGCTTTTTGCGACTTCACCTGATGGCGAGGCAGCGGAGAAATGACAACCAACGGAAAATAGTGTCACTACCAGTACCGATATGACTTTGAACATGGTGTCCCGTGAGGTTTTGATTGGAACTAAGGTAAACGATTGCTCGCCTCTCTCGAGTTCTCGCGAAGGCCTGTTCGAATGGCCACGAAGGTGGCCCACAGTCTCAATTCTTTCTTCTCCAGCAAGCCCGAAACTTGAAATGTTTCCTCACAGTTAACACGACACATCTTCGCGACGGTGGATACAAGCGAGGATTCGGACGGAGGACTGATCGGCTCTTCGCTCGTCATTCCATAAACCGTAACCCTTACCGCGAAATAAGATCGGTTCATGTTGAAATCCGAAAACTGATTGACCGCTTTGAAGATTTCAGTTGCCCTCTCGAAACCTGACGATGAATTCACGTCCAAAGAAAGCTGAACCAGCATCAACTTAGCCTGAAGCCGATCCTGATCTTCTTTAATTTTGTCGGCCTCAGCTATTGCCTGACCAAACAAACGAAGCGCGTCTCCGGTCGCTTTCTCTTTCAAACGTGCCTTGCCCAGACTGCTCAATGCCATGACTCGAACAAGCGGAACTTTGAGCTTGTTGCAATCAGACTCGGTAACCAAAGAAGTGGCCTCAGGCTTTTCGAGATTAGCCTGGAGCACTGTCAGATTTACGAGATCTGACATCTTCTCCTTTAGCTCCTGATTGTTAACTCGACTTGCGAATAAGGTGGCTCGTGTAAAGTCTTTCTTCGGCAAGAGGTATCCAAAAACAATTGTGTAGTACTCGAGATCGCGGCGGTCTTCTTTTGCGATCTTATCGGCGTTTTGGATTCGTTTTTCCCAATCAGCCGTAGCTTCGGGCTCAGAAGCAGTAACGTCCTTATGAGCGCTCTCAAACATGGCAGAATCGAACTTCGACACGCCTGGCAGCAGATTTGCCATCTTCGCATAAACATCAGTGAGCAAGTTGGGAGCGAAAACCTGATATTGCGGCAGGTGATTCTTGAGTGCGAAATACGCGACGGCCGGAGGCAGTTGCTCGCCGGGATTCATCTTTGAAAACAGTAAGGCGAGATAACGCCTGGCCAAGGCGGGACTCTTTGGCACAGCCGACGTGTTGCCGGCGACGTTCGCAGTGTTATAGCCGCTAATCGCAACATAGGCCAGGCTCTCATCCGGAGAGAATAGATACGAAGAAAGCACCAGGACTTCGTTTGCGTCCGCGAGAGGCCGTTGGGCCAGAACATCAAGCGTATCGCTAAACAGAGTATCGGTAATCGCCGCCGCACCCTTGCGCTGATTCATAAGGAAAACCGAATGATCTTGCAGCACGCGGTGAGAAACGCTTTGTCGAAACAGCTGGCGCGCTCTTTGTTCGTCGCTTTTCAGATAATTTGCTGACTGGGTTAACAGCAGTTGGGCCAGTTGAGTGGGATCGGATTTCGCTTCACTTCCCTTTTCAGCTAAAGGAGCAACAGCTTCCTGCCATCTCTCCTTCAACTTCTTTTCGAGCTTCTCGTCGTGCTTTGCAGCGATTGAGCTAATCTGAGCGAATAGTATCTGTGGATCTGGAGAACTTGATGCGGGATCAATAACAGACGAATTTTTTAACTGTGCGATTGTCAATTCGAGACTTCGTAACAACAGTCGTTCGCCAAGCGGTTGGTCCAAATTCCAAACGGTGTCAGCTAAACGAGCCTGGAGAGGTATTTCGTCCAAGGGTTTGAGTCCGCGAGCGTCGTCCGAAAGCCGACGAGCACGATCCAAAAGTTGAACAGTATCAGAGCTTCGTTCCTGACTAAGCGATGCAAATGGGAATTGCATCACGAGGATAACTGCCAGACATCTGGCCAACCTGAGGAAATTCATTTGTCACCTTCCTTAATCAAGGCGCTTGCGTGAGATTGTCTGGAAGAAGTAGAGGTCGGGGGAAGACCTCTACTTCTCGAAAAATTCACCGTTTAGTTGATGGGCGGTGGTTTGTAAGGATCGTTTGGTCCTGAGCATTCCGGGTCCCACCACCAATTTTCGTAGCAGTAGCCGCCGTTGGGAAGGAAAAAAGTGTCTCCGCCTCCGCCTCCCCCTCCACCACCGCCGGGGCTGGTGCCGCAGTTCGCCCCGCCGCTAAAGACTATTTCTCCAGGAGCACCGGAGTCCTTATAACAATTGATTGTACAGTCACCGGTCCTGGTCCAATGATCTCCTGTGCAGTTCGCAATGCTCGGACACTGCGACGTCTTGCAGCTGTACTCGGCAGCCAGCGTCTGAGTTCGATTGCCAACTGAGCCAAACATAACCGCCAACGCTACCAATAAGAGAGTTGCCAATATCGTGATGCGTGACCTCATGAGGATACCTCCTGGTTTGTGAGAAGAAACCAACCTGCCGTTGAACGTGACACCAACATGCACACATCCGACGGTCCAACACTCTGGGCGTTCAGCGGCAGATAACTAATTGTGTTCAGCGAATGCCCTGGGAGGCGGGCGGGAACTATTCTGTGTTGAGAGTAAACCTGAAACCGAATGAACGCAATAAGATTCTTGAAAAAATTTTCACTTCGGCAGGTATATTCAATGTACTCTGAATGTTGCGGCATATTGCCGCAGGAATTGCACTCTTTAACCTCTAAAGAAAAGGAACTCACCAATGGCGAAGATCTCTCAAGTAAAAGGACTTCGACGCAGCACCTGTTGGACCTTGGTAGTTGTTCTGTTGACGTTGTCAGCACCGTTCAACGCCAAGGCCCAGAGAGGAGCTGCGGAACAAAAAACAGCGGGCTACTTCGAATCAATCCGAAAATCGCCGCCGAAGCAACTGGCCTTTCTGCTGAAGATGCCGAAAGGCGGAGATCTACACAATCACCTTTCCGGATCAATTTACGCCGAGCGTTACATCGAATGGGCGGCAGAAAGCGGCTTATGCATCAACACCGCTACCATGTCGCTGGTAGTCCCCGCATCGCCATCCAAGTGCGATTCGGGACAAACACCGGCCAATACAGCGCTGACAAATTCCGTACTGTACCGTCAGATGATCGACGCGTGGTCCATGCGCAACTGGCAGTTATCCGGGCAAAGCGGGCACGATCAATTCTTCGATGCTTTCGGGAAGTTTGGTCCAGCTACCTATAACAACAGTGGCAAGATGCTCGCCGAGGCCGTGAAGAGCGCCGCCCGTGGAAAGGCCTCATATGTCGAGCTGATGTTAACTCCGGACGGCACTCCGACTGGCGTGGCTTCCAGTCAAATCGGACAAAAAGTCGGATGGGATGGAAATTTCGAAACGACGCTTAGCAAGCTGAAAGCGAATGGGATTGAAAATGCCGCAGCCATCGGAATTAAGAACCTACAGGCCATGGAGGTTGAAAAGAATCAGTTGTTGAAGTGTGGCACGCCGCAAGCGGACGCGGGCTGCTCAGTTACGATTCGTTACGTCGCACAGGTATCCCGAAACGGCGCGCTGAGTCAGGTCTTTGCGCAGATGGTGACAGGTCTTGCCCTGGCGAACGATCCGCAGTCGAAAGTCGTGGCTACGAATCTTGTGCAGGGTGAGGATGGCCTTAACTCCATGCAGAATTTCTCGCTGCACATGCAGATGTTGAAATTTCTGCGACCGCTTTACCCGCAGGCCAAGGTTACGTTGCATGCCGGCGAACTTGCTTCGGGACTGGTGCCTCCCGACGGTTTGATGTTTCACATTCGCGAGTCAGTCATGGTTGCTCGCGCAGACCGTATCGGACACGGTGTGGACATCATGCATGAAACCGAGCCCTTTGAACTTTTGAAAGAGATGGCGCGTCGCAACGTGATGGTGGAAATCTGCTTGTCGAGCAATGATCTGATCCTCGGAATCTCTGGCTCCCGCCATCCGCTGGCGACTTACCTCGAATACGGCGTGCCAGTCGCGCTCGCCACAGACGATGAAGGTGTTTCACGTTCTGAGATCTCGCTGGAGTTCCTGAAGGCCGCTGAGGACCACGGCCTCGGATACCTGCAACTCAAAACCATGGCCCGCAACAGTCTTCAATACGCCTTTATTGCGGGAGAGAGTTTGTGGCGGGACGGACGAAAATTCCTTCCTGTGGGCCAGTGCGCGCGTGACGTTGAGGAAATGAAACTCAATTCAAACAGTTGCCGCCAGTTTTTAGCCGCGAGCGAGAAGAGCAGACTTCAGTGGCAGCTCGAGCAGGACTTCAATGCGTTTGAGCGAGAGTGGTGAGAAACGCGACTTACTTTTTCAAATACCGGCGCAAGTCGTTTATGGAATTATTGAATCGTTTCGCCAGCGCGGTCTTGAAAGGATAGGGTCGATCGACGTATGCGCGGAGATTTCCATTGCTATCGACGAGAAAGACGCCAAGCGGATCAGTCGCACTGCGAATGGCTGTTCGTGTCGTAGGGTCGAGCCATAGAAACAGCAGGTACGTTTGACCTTCTAAATACTTCGCTCCGTTTGAATGCTGCGTGACTGAAACACCGTCAATCACCATCTGACCGTTTAATTCCTCAATCAGGAACTCATCCTCCGCGATCGGAAGCATGTCAGATGGGCCACTCTGGAATTGGTCCGCAAAATGACGAGGAGGCTCATGTTCCACCAGAGTCTCTCTGATTTTGAATTTGTACCATGTACGAAGACCGAATGTGTCCTCATAGGTCTTTTTCGCTACAAGATCGGCGATAACAACTGTGTCCCTGGAGAGCTCTTCCTTAAGGCTGCCAATGCCCCAGCCGCAACCCAGTACGCCAACCTCGAGTGTGTTCTCGCCTCTGGCCCTGGCCTCCTGGATGTCTCTTCTAAGAGTGCCGATAGCTGCAGTGACCTCGACCTTTTCGACCTTGAGAGGAGGAGGCTGTTGCGTAGTGGGTGATGTACGGCGAATAGTCCAGATGAAATTCGCAGCCATTCCGATCGCAAAGGTCATAACGGCAACACCGATACGAGTCGCCATCGACCGCATCCTGTTGTCTCTGGAAACAATCATGTGCGTTCGCATATTAAGACTGTCACAGCTATTTCTTTGAGGGCTTCGCATCCAGAAAATCGTTCACCATCGGGACGATCGTCTGCCTGCGGTTCATCAGCGTGACGTGGGTTGTGTCCGGCAAAATAGCCAATCTCGACGCCGAGTGCGGCCGCATATCGCCGTGCAGTTCCCCGCCCTTGAGGCGGTACATTTCCGCGATGTGATCGAGCCGTACGCCGTCGGCGTCGCCATGGATGAAAAACATCGGGGCTTTGGTGGCCTTGAATTTGTCGGCGCCGAAGTCGTACGGTCTCAAAGCCGCCGCTTTGACATGATTGACAAAATCCGGAAATTTGTCGGGCGCCGGGTTTAACCGTTTATATTCGGCTTCCATGGGAGTGCCTTTGAACAATTCCCACGTGAATGTCGGCCAAAAGTCATTCGCTTCCTTGACCCAACCGTCGCGGCGGACCACGGCTGAAATGCTGACAACCTTTCGCACTTTTTCCGGATGGCGGATCGCACACTGCATCGCCACTCCTCCGCCCAGGCTGTAACCGACGATGTCCGCGCTTTGGATCTTGAGATAGTCGAGCAGCCCGGCCACATCGTCGGCGAGGTTTTCGTAAGTAAGATCGCGTTTGATGTCGGCTGTACGCCCGTGGCCCTGCATTTCGACGGCGATCACCTTCCGCGTTTTAGAGAGTTCGGCGACCCAATCGTTCCAGTCGCCCGGAATTGCCATGAACGCGCCGTGGAGCAGTACCACCGGCTCACCGCTCCCGTGGATCTCGTAATACATTTTGAGCCCATTGACCGGTGCGTAGCCCGTAGTGGTTGGTTTTTGCTGCCCCGATACGATACCCGACAGCAGCATCGTCATAAGAATCGACAGGACGAAAGCGGCTGTCTTCATGTTTGGATTCCAATTGGTCATTTTCCTCATTTGTTTTCCGTTTCAACTCAAAACTTAACCGGTCTCGTATTTCAATAAAAACTATATTGCCCTTACTTTTTGCTGCGAGAGCCTCGCCAGCAGTTCGTCCAGATTGTTCATCTGCATCGTCGTTCCTTCCTTGAAGCCCAATTCGATCATCCTTTCCAAACGCTCCAGCGACTCGTTGTAAATAGAGATACTGACCTTTGTCATCCCATCCTTCTCGCTGAAATTCAGGTCCCAATCTGAGCCCGGCAGCTCAGGATTCTCATCCTCGTCTGCAAAAGCATTAAAAAACTGGAAATTGGTTTTTGGAGTAATCGAGGTATATTTCTGAATTGCCCAACGCTCATCACCTGCGGGGCTTACCATTGCGTAAAATCTCCGGCCTCCCACTTTAAAATCCATAAACTTCGTTCTTGATTCCCACGGTTTCGGCGCCCACCACTGGTCAAGAAGCTCCGGTTTTGTATATGCGTCCCAAACCAACGAAAGCTCGGCTGCAAATTCTTTGGTTATGGAGACCGTCTTCGTCTCTTTGTCGACGATAAAATCCATTTGCATGTTATTTTTCCTTTTGCTGTTTTTTAATTGTTGCCAATAGGTCGTCGAGTTGGCTATATCGGGTTTCCCAGATCTTTCTGTATTGTTCTAACCATTCGTCGATCTCTTTCATTTTTTCGATCTCCAACCGGTAGTAAATTTCTCTGCCTTGATGTTCTTGCGTTACCAGTTCGCATTCCGTCAGTATCTTCAAATGCTTGGATACCGCCTGCCGCGACGTGTCAAAATGCTCGGCAAGTGCGTTTGGCGTCATGGCCTGTAGAGCAAGTAGAGCTATGATCGCTCTTCTTGACGGGTCGGCGATGGCCTGGAAAATGTCTCTTCTCATTTATGTAAATTAGTTTATGAAACCGATCGGTTGCCAGTATACCCGCAACCGTTCGGTTTCACAAGTGCGCTAGTGCTGTTTTCCTGGAAATCAACTTAGGCCGCGATGCGGGTGAGAAAGGAATATCAGTTTTCGTACGGTCACCGGCTCCCTTGAATCCCCGATATTGTGCTTTGGGTGTATTCTTCGGCGCCTTCCTGAAGCCCATATTTCGAGACTATGAAACCGATATTGGCCCCAGTCTCTGCCATAACAGTCGTAAAGGAATGCACAACCGTCTGCTCTAGGCGTTTGACCAGTTCTTACATTCAACAATGTAAGAGATTTGATCCACGCTTCCCATGCCCACTCCATAAACGTCGAGAGCTACGGAGCCGCGGGGTGTGGCGACCAGCTTATTCTCCTCTACAGTCAGCCCAATCTCTCGCAGGATGCGCGCCACGCCGGTTTGAAGATCGTGCCAGTCCTCGGGTAATGGATCGTCAATCATGGATTTGTAACACCTGTCATGAAGGCTCTCTAC
Organism: Pyrinomonadaceae bacterium; assembly: GCA_025937955.1. Taxonomy (GTDB): domain Bacteria; phylum Acidobacteriota; class Blastocatellia; order Pyrinomonadales; family Pyrinomonadaceae; genus PSRF01. The sequence continues at coordinate 12,978 of JAICQI010000009.1, read as the reverse complement.
ACCAGGGAACAATTAATCCGCGACCGATTTGTGTGCGAATGTGTGTGCGGAGCGAAAACTGGTGCGCCCGGCGCGATTCCAACGCGCGACCTTCCGCTTAGGAGGCGGACGCTCTATGCAGCTGAGCTACGGGCGCAGTGAGTGAATCCTAAATGGTGATCGAAGAAAGGTAAAGCGTCGGACTTCCGGAGTGTCTTTGATCGGTAAAGCCTTCGGACAATCGACAACTGGCGCTGAATATCATGCATTGGCTTTCTGGCTTGTTGAAGTGACTTAGTTTTGCTATCTGAATTTGGAGCATTTCCATGCGGATCATTACGGCCACGCCACTCCGTCTCTCGTTCCTGCTGCTACTGCTGCTATCACTAAGCACAACTCTCAATGGCCAACAAACAACGGCCGGCAAGATTCGGGAAGCGCTTGCGACTTCGGATTGCGCGAACCTTGAAGGCACGCATATCAAAATCTGCAAATACGACTACCTGTCAAATGGTTTGACAGTCGAGGCCATCACATTTCGTCCGGCGGGCGAGGGTCGCTTCCCCGGTGTGTTGATGGTCCCTGGCTTCCAACGCACCGCGCTGGATCTGATTTCGCTCGGCGTCGCACTCGCACGCGAAGGCATCGCGGGTGTCGGTATTTCGCAGCCAGGCTTTGGTCGTTCTCAGGGTAAGCCTGATTATGTTGGACCAAACACACTGAAGGTCCTGAAAGAAGGGTTCGAGAAGTTCAAACGCGAATCTTACGTGGACCGTAAGAGGCTCGGCATTTATGGTTTTTCGCGAGGCGGCATGGCGGCATCGCTGCTCGTTGTGCAACTCGACGACGTTGACGCGGCAGTTTTCGGCGCCGGCATCTACGACTTCAAGAAAGCTCACGACGAAGCAACCATCGAAGGTATTCGTCGTAACATGGAGTTTGAAACCGGATGGACGGAGGCAGCGATACGAGAGCGATCTTCAGTATTCATGATGAACAAACTAAAGTGTCCCATCCTGATCCTGCACGGTGAGAAAGATGAGAATGTGCCGGTGACTCAGGCGTATCTTTTACGGGATCGACTAACAGAACTTAAAAAAGAATTTGAGATCAAGTTATTTCCCGACCGCCCACATGGCATAGGTCCAGAAGTGACAACGATGACCGTCGACTTCTTCAAGCGCCATCTGTTACAAGCGAACAAAAACTGAGGAGGACGCGTTTGTGGCCCACCGGTGCGCTGTAATCAAGTGCTCGACTGCCGCTATGCAGCAGTACTATATCTTGCAGAACATCGATGCCCACGCGGCGGCAGAGCTGTTACGTTTTATTCCCAAGTAAGATTAGACGAGACCTTTAAAGGGTTAAGCGCTTATGGCAGAAACGCCGGTAGCGAAAACTCAATGTGGCCTGTTTCCTGGTCGCTATAACCAAAGCGTTTCAAAACTGCCTTTGGATCACCCGTATCTCGCAAAAATGTGAAGGCAATGCGATAAATCCCGCGCGTCAACTCCGAGTAGTCCAATCCATTCTGCTTGATGAAGAAAAGAAGTCGGGTTTCGTCCTTCGCGGCAACAAAGTGACCAAGTCAGTACCACCTGCGATAGCGGGTGGGTCAGCCATCGGCATTCAAAATCAATAAGAACATCGCTTGCTCAACGTCGACCCACCCGCTACCGCAGGTGGTACTGACTTAATCCAGGTGCGACGCACCACTGTTAAGGCAAAGCAGGTTGTTAACATAGAGTTCACAAACTTATCCAACTCCTCAACGTATAAATCCAATGACCACCAAAGAACTCAACAATCCGAAACAACTTAACAAAAGGAGAGATTCTATGATGAAGGGGAAATTGTTCTGGTCTATGTTGATGCTGATTGTGATCGTTCTCACAGTTTCTGGCGCTATAGCTTATTCGAACATCAAGTATGCACAGGAAGGAACAGTGCAGGTGGTAACGAGATGGGGAGCGATTGAACGCATCTATTCACCGTCAGACGGTTGGTTTACAACTTTAGCGCCCGGCCGCAAGAGTTATGAGGTCAACGTCAAATCGTTCACGGAGAGCGCCGCAGTACGCGTCACGAGCAAAGACAATGCGGCTTTGCAGGTTGAGATTTCAGTGACGGCTTATACGGATCCAGCGAAGGTAGCAGATTACGTTCGGAAGTATGGATTTTCCGAAGATGAAAGACACCGCCGGCGTAGTGAGATCCTAAAGGGCATCGTCCAGACTGAGGCACGCAACTCATTCGCTGATTTCGGTGCTTATGAAATATATGCCAACCAGGAACTAATCCAAAAACGGATTCTGGAATCACTTCGCCCACAGATTGGAAGCCAGTTAATACTGGTGACTGAATCTGTACAGATTGGCAATCCTGATTTTCTGGATGACAGGGTGGAGGCGGCAGCTTCAGGTGTGGTTGCGAATGAAAAACAGAAACAGGCTGAAGAGGCAAGACTCGAAGCTGCAAAGGTCGCAGCACAGACAAAACAAATCGAAGCGCAAACCTTCGCCAATCCGGCTTTGCTTGAAATCAAAAAACTAGAGTTGCAGCTGGAGATCGAGCGGGCACGATCCGAAGGCATAAAGAGTCATCAAGGACCGCTTACAATCATGTACGGTCAACCCGGAGTACAACTGCAGGTTCCCGCCCGCTAACGTACTCCTGCTGCGAGACAATTGCGGGATAAACCTGGACCAAGCACAACGCTACGGAACATAACAAAAATCTCTCATCGTCAGATTCAACGTTATTTGGGCGTTAGTTGGTGGGCCACGACGTCTAACGGCTTGCCTCAATAGTAGGAATCGTACTTGGATCGGGTCAGTACAGGGAGCGGTAGCGACCTGGTCAGTATCAGCATCCGATCAGTGAAATGGTCCCCAAAAACGTATTAGGACGTTACCCATGAAATCGGTTCGATTGACATCGGCGGTCAGTGACTGAAGGGCTCACCGCAGGAAGAGCCCCCGCCAGAACGCGCTAAACTCGCGTTGAGCTTGATCGCAAGTAAATTGATGGTTCACACCATCCAAGGCGTAGCCACCCGATAACCATGTTTCGCCGCCCCAGTGGTGGTAGAGCATGCCGATGGGCGCAACATCCCCGACGACGTTTGATTGTTCGTTGAAGGCACCATAGTTCCCATCGCCGTACGCTCCGCGGAGCGGCGTCTGGACACAACCCGTAGTGTTTACCCTCGTCACTAAAAACTGCCACGGATCATCGAACCCAGTAATGTAGGAGCGATCCGACCAACTTGCACCGGTGTCGAAGTTGAGAGCGTCGAGAATCTGCTGCCAGGATAAGTCGATACCGGTCACACCGGAGTAGAGTTCCGACTTGTCAAAGGCCGTCTCGAAGCCCGTATCCTTTCCATCGGCAACAATGAGAATCTCGGACACACCGAAGAGCTGCATGTTCCGGTTAGTGTAGTTGCCCGTGTCTGGAGTGATCAGCGTTTCGACTCCAACTGCCAGCACCGGTCCGGTTTGGTTGATCGAGGTGATGAGAGTCCAGCCACCCCCAGCGGTAGTCATATCGCAGTAGACTTGGAACGCATCCGCTGTCGTCCCTCCATTGGGATCGATCCAGTGAACTCCATCGGACGAGGTACAGGTGGCGTTCTGTTTGATCGTCTTGCAGGAGGCTCCGGCTGTAGTTCGAGTGGCCCCGCAAGTATCAGGAGCCTCGCAAGACCCTAACGAGTCACCGTGAGCCAGATGGGCTGGGATGGCGGCGGGCGCCACGTCGATGGTTTTGCCCTTGTGGCAGATCTCGTCAGCCGCGACTCGACCACTCCATACAAACAGAACTCCGATGCAAAGAACTGTATTGAACAATCGGCAAGGCTTAATCATGTACCACTCCTTTCAAGGACGGGAGTCCATTGCTAATCCAACCGGAAGATCACGACCTCACCGCCTGATCCATCAGCTATTGCAAATGCTCCGGCGAGAGGTCCCGATGTGATCGCGGCGATATCGCTGCGCGTGATGAGACCAAACCTAACGCGGCTATTGAGTTCTCCTAGCAGGAAACCAGCCGCATTACGCGAATTACCGTTGAGATCAGTAATAATTACGCGCCCGGTTGTACTGAGCATCATCAAGCGACCCGCGCCGCTTTGCGGATCTTCAAAGTACTCGAGCGCGCCGACGCCGCCCGTACCAGTCGCCGAGATGTCAATCGTGCGCACGAGGGCACCGGCTCGAGAGAAAACGCGAAGTCTTTGTCGCTCGAATCCCTGATCTGGCGGCAAGCCATTAAAACTGACAACGAATTCATCCGAGCCCGGAAGGTATGCGAGTCCGTTTGGCACTCCGAGATTCTGTCCCAGACTTGCAGGGCTCAAACTGATTTGGCTGTTGAGTGTCCCATCGAGATTAAACAACAGGATGGCGCGCTGATTTCCCGGAGCAAATCTTAGAATTCCGACAAGATCGTCCTGAGGCAGATAAATCGTTTGTCGAGTAAATGGAAACGCGTTCAAATCAATCACGGGCGACGCGCTCGTGAGAGTTGTTGCCACTGCTGACACGCCAGCTAAGCCGACGGTTAAGATACTATCGTGTGAGACCAGGAATCGATTTGCATCGCTATCCCAGGCAATCCCGTGGGGTAGATTGAGGCCTATTCCTACAATATCGTTCCGATCATTCTGCGGCTGCCGGTTCAGGTTCTTGTCAAACAATAAGAGGTTCTGAGGATAGCTGGTAGCGACGACGCGCCCGTCGCTCAGTTGAACTACCCCTTCACCGCCGTTCGTACCTGCCAGTGGACCAGAAAGAATATTTCCGTTGAAATCCATGGTCCAGAATGTGTCCGGATGGTAGAGCGATACCAGCAAACGGTTTGGTGTTAGAAAGCTAACGTCGCCTATTCCACCCTCGGAGAACTGAGTGGGCCAATCATTGCGGCTGATTTCGGCCACCTGCACTCCATCCCGCCTGATGATTATCAGGCGAAATACGGAGAGGTTCAGGTCGTCCCACGCAACCATGATCAGGTGATCAGGAAATATCGGCGACGATGTTGGAATATAAGTCATGCCTTCGAGGTGTCCCGGGCGATAACTGCTGTTGAGGTATTGAATCGTGCGCGTTCCCCTGCTGGCGCAGGTTTGATCGAAGAAATAAAGTCTGTCGGGATGAGGTGCGTTGTTCATGACGAACAACCCTTCCGATTCAACAAAGGTAAAACCATTCACGAACTGATCGAACTCTGGGTGATCGACACGGCAAATTCTTGTAAGTTCGCCTTTCTTCGCGATTGGGGTGGCGTACAACTCGTAACCGTTCGTCATCACCACCTGGTCTTTCAGGGCACCTGATGTGACGAACGCGATGTCTTCTGCATAGCCGCCAGTCCTCGCCCGGCTTACTACTGTTTGTGCACTCAGGTCCACGGTCGAAAACAGGATCACGCTAAACAAGAAAAGCGATCCGAGGATTTGCGAGATTCTCATTGGAGTCCTCCGGGAGTGAGAAATATTTGCTCGAACTTCAGCGTGGTGATAAATTGCGCGATCTTCGCAGGGTCTCACCCTTAATAGGCGTAATTTCCAGATCATTTGGGGGGTCCGCAAACGAGTTTTTTCGATTACCGGCTGGTGGTTGGAAGTCCCTTCTTTGAGTAGTCGCTTTTGACCGGAAACATCACACAACTTCTGTTGCGTTGGCGCTGCGGCGACCAGTCGGCGCTCGAGCAGCTGATGCCGCTCGTCTATGAGGAACTACACCGGTTGGCGCGACAATGTATGCGTCGTGAACGCGCCGAGCACACGCTCCAAACCACGGCGCTGGTCAACGAGGCCTATTTGCGATTGGCCAATTCGACCAGGGTTCAGTGGCAGGATCGGGCGCACTTTTTTGCGATCGCCGCACAACTAATGCGGCGCGTTCTCGTGGACGAGGCTCGCAGGCGCCTTAACCAAAAACGTGGCGGAGAGTTTACTCGGGTCGAAATCGATGCGGTGCAACTCAACAGTCAGCCGAGAGTGTTTGAATTGCTGGCTTTGGACCAGGCGCTCGAACGTTTGGCTGAATTTGCGCCGCGCAAATGCAAAGTGGTGGAGCTACGGTTCTTTGGCGGGTTGAGCATTGAAGAAGCCGCCCTCGTGCTGGAGGTATCAACTGACATCGTGAAGCGGGAGTGGCGAACAGCCAAACTCTGGTTGTTGCAGGAGTTGAGTTCGTCATGATTGTAAGCCGTGGACCAGAAGAGATGGATACAAATTGAGGAAGTGTTACAGCAAGCCCTCGATCTGGAACCGAGTCAGCGAACAGCTTTCCTCAACCAGATTGGCATTGAGGATCCAGCCTTACTGACCACCGTCCAGGGTTTACTGAACCGAGAGAGCGCGGCTCAGAGTTTTTTGGAGTCGCCTGCGATAGCTCGTCTGCTTCAGCAAAAGTCCGGTGATCCACCTTCACAGATCAGCCACTACAGAATTGAAAGCCGAATCGGCGCGGGTGGTATGGGTGAGATATATAAAGCCCGCGATGAAACTCTCGGTCGTGTGGTCGCCTTGAAAATGCTGCCGTTTGAGTTCACTTCCGATCCTGAGCGCGTGCAACGTTTCAGGCAGGAAGCGCTGGCCGCATCGCGTCTTAACCATCCAAACATCATCACCATATTCGAAATCGTTCAGCAGGACGACAATCACTTCATCGCCGAAGAGTACGTCGAAGGCCAAACCCTAAGAGAGCTCCTTTCAAACCCACAGAACCAGAAGCAGCAAGCGCTCGGTCTTGAAAAAGCGCTCGAAATCGCAATTCAAATCGCGAGAGCCCTCAAAGCAGCTCACACATCGTGGATCATTCATCGTGACATCAAGCCCGAGAACATTATGATTCGCGAAGATGGTTTGGTTAAGGTCGTAGATTTTGGCATTGCGAAACTTGGCGATGAAAGTGGCGCAGTGATCGAGACTGACCTGACCCTCCAGTCCAATGATCCCTTACTCACTGTTCCGGGCTTAATCATGGGAACAGCTAGTTACATGTCTCCCGAGCAAGCGCGCGGCGAACAACTCGATGGTCGTACAGATCTCTTCTCACTCGGGATTCTGCTTCACGAAATGACCACCGGCTCGAAACTCTTTGCCGGCTCGACACGTGTCGAAGCTCTCGATCGACTGAAACAAGCAGATGTTGTCGTTCGACAAGGCCTGAAGTTGAATCAAATTCCGAAAGAGCTCCAGCGAATTCTGCGCCGCGTGCTGCAAACTGAGCGTGAGGAACGTTATGGCTCAGCGGGTGAATTGCTGGAAGATCTGATTAGATTCAAACAGCGTCTTGAGAGTAGGACCACGAGAAGAATTGCGGGCGTGAGTGCCCTCGCGATCGTATTGGCTGTTTCCATCGTAGCCCTCGCAGCTTTTCTCTCTGTAAACGAAAGCTGGGAAGAAACGATACTCCGAGATGGGCATACCGGGGCTGTTCGGACCGCAGTCTTTTCGCCCGACGGAAAGTTGCTCGTTTCCGCCGGCGAGGACAAGCAGGTGATCGTTTGGGACTTCGCGCGGCGCATGCGTCTGAAAACACTTATTGAACATCGGGGAGTCGTCAACACCGTCGCCTTCTCGCCCGACGGCAAATGGTTTTTCACAGGAGACGAACAGAAAACGGCTATTGTCTGGGATGCAAATCGACTCGAACTGGAGACCGTCTGGCGCGATCAGCCCGGTCCAATCAAAGCATCCGGCTTTTCACCCGATGGACGCGTGGTGGTCTATACAGCCGGCGATGTCTCAATAATTCGCGAAACGGGAACCTGGAAAAAGCTGCACGAACTTCCTGGTGGGATGTCCCACGGTACCTTTCTTTTTCCGAATAACCGCTTAGTGCAGGACAGCTTTGGCCGTACGTGGGATTTGTACAGCGGCGAGTCGCTGACGGGTATCCAGGAAGCCTGGGCAGGAAATTGGGCAGCGCTCTCACCCGACCACAAACAATTGGCCAGCGTTGAGAGTCACGGTTATTTGAAGTTTGTGGATCTTGCACGCGGCAAAGTTATGCAGCAGTCACTCGCTCATCACGATCATGGTCGGGCCGCCGTGTATTCTCCAGATGGGAAACTGCTCGCGACTGGAGCTGAGCGCGTCGTGCTCTGGGATGTGGCGACGATGTCGAAGATAGTGCCTTTGGAATACGAATCAGTCGTCTGGAGCGTTGTTTTTTCTCCCGATGGACGTTGGCTTGTTTCGACTCATGGTGACGGATCGATTCTCATCTGGGATGTCGCCAACCGCGAACTGGAGGCGAATCTTAGAGAGCATAGCGGAGCTGTGAGAGGAATCACCTTCTCGCCCAACGGAAAAAGACTGGCTACGGCTAGCGAAGATCATTCAGTCATTCTTTGGGACGCTACGAGCGGACGGAAAGAAGCAGTATTCACTACGCATGAGACGCGAGTCGCGGCAGTTGCATTCTCTGCGGATGAGCACTGGATGATTTCTGCCGATCAGTCGGACATTCTGATCCGTCATAACCTCGAAAGTGATGAAGCTCCTTTGAAAATCGTTCCCACACGACAAGCGACGGCCTATTGTATCGCTGTCTCACCCGACGATCGTTTCGTGGCAACGTCGTTTGCTATTTACAACACGGCGACCGGCGCCAGGGTTACACCGCAGGGCAATTGGGGTAACGTTTATAGCGCGGCGTTTTCGGATAGTGGTCGGTTGCTGATTGGCGTAACAGACCAAGGCGAGGTTGTCGTTCTGGAAACCGCGACGTGGCGCGAAGTCGCGCGGCAGAAGTGGACCGAGTCGCCGATCGTCAGCATGAGCATCTCGGCAGATGGGAATTATCTCGTGACCGGCGAGGACGACAAAAAGGTGCGACTCGGAACTATTAATCCCTTACGACAAATCGGCATAATCGGCGAGCACAATGCACGTGTTAAGGCCGTGGCCTTCTCTCCTGATAGTAGATACGTTGCATCGGCGGGTGACGATAAGATCGTGGCGTTGTTGGATGTAAACACTCGTAAGCGTGTAACCACGATCGGAACTCATACGTCTCCGATTTACGCACTTGCCTTTTCGCCTGATGGAAAACGACTCATCACTGGCGAACATGATCGCTCGGTACGGCAATACACAAGACACCGAACGCTCTGGGGTTTCTCCCTGGACTAAGGTGATTGTGGTTGCCTCCGGCACGTACGGCTCTCGTGGCAGAATCGCTCTACGGGGAAACTAATTGAATTTGGGTGAAGTCGATATGAGACTTAAAAGTCTCATCAGAACACTCTTTTATATACTCTTAGAAACTAAGTTTCCGGGCTCCCGATGTGATCACCTCCGCCCTCGCCGGGCCTTTTTTGACAGCCACTCGCGCCTGATCTTAGACTCCCCAGAGATCCCCTTGTTACGCTTCCTGGAGTGAGCAGTTCTAAAATGTTTTCACTGACCTCTAAAAAACTTCGGGTCGGTATTTGGGCGTGCCTGGCCCTTCTCGCGGTCGGCTTGTTTTTCAGTGTCCGAGCCGTACACGATGAAGGTCCCCCAATCGGAGGCGGACCCAACGGACAGCCCAATGGTCAACCCTTGGTTGCTATGGGCAAGACCGCTTGTGTCGGGGGGATGGCCGGAACGTTCCCTTGCCACAACGTCGACCTGGCGTCTTTCCTTCCCCTGAGTGACATAGGCGGAGGGTCAGTCAACGACGTCTGGGGATGGACGGATCGTCTCACGGGCAAGGAATATGCCATCGTCGGGCGCTCCAACGGCACATCCTTCGTCGATATCAGTAACCCGGAACAACCTACTTATTTAGGGAATCTACCGCCGCACAGCGTCGACTCCGTGTGGCGTAGTATTAAGGTGTATGCCGACCACGCTTTCATCGTGAGCGAAGCCGACAATCACGGCATGCAAGTGTTTGACCTGACGCGGTTGCGGAACGTGGCAGCACCGCCGGTCGCCTTCACGGAAAACGCTCATTACGCCGGCTTCCGGCGGGCCCACACGCTAGCCGTAAATGAAGCGACGGGTTTTGCCTACGCCGCGGGCAGCAAGGACACTTGCGCGGGCGGGCTGCACGTGGTGGACATACGGAACCCGGGGGCTCCGGTCTTCGCTGGTTGTGTCGGCCAGGACGGCTATACTCATGAAACGCAATGCGTCATTTATCGCGGGCCTGACTTGGAATACCAGGGACATGAGGTCTGCTTTAATTCTAACGAGGACACGTTGACCATCGTAGACGTAACAAACAAGAGTGAGCCAAAGCAGCTATCCCGCACGACGTACGCAGGCGTCGGATACACCCACCAGGGGTGGCTGACTGAAGACCACAAACACTTCTTACTCGACGACGAGCTTGACGAAAAAAATACGGGCGTAAAGTCCACCACTTACATTTGGAATGTCGCCGACCTGGATGCCCCATCTATGATGGGCGTCTACAGCGGCCTGAGCTCGGCCATCGACCACAACCTCTACATACGCGGCAGCCGCGCCTACCAGGCAAATTACCGAAGCGGCCTGCGTATTCTGGACATTACTAATGTCGGGGCGGCCGGCTTGAGTGAGTTGGCGTTTTTCGACGTTTACCCCGTAGATGATGCGCCTCAGTTCAGCGGCGCGTGGAGCAACTTCCCGTTCTTCCCGAGCGGGATAGTTATCGTCGGCGGAATAGAACAGGGACTGTTCGTATTAAGGCCTACGATTGGCGGCCAGACGCTGCCCCCGCCCCAGCTGATGTTGGATGGATCGGAACCAGGCGCCCAGCAAGCAGCCGCATTAGATGCGACGCTATTTTTCAGAGACCCGTTTCCTGTCGTCAACACCCACAACCTGCTCAATCAGGGGCCTGACAAAAACACGAGGGTAGTTCTCCTTGTAACTAATCTACAATTAGTACAAGGCGAAACCGCGTCCTCCGTCATAGTTAATCTGACCGGGAGTAATAACGAAGCTTACAATCTTCCGGCGGAAGACGTCAGGCCCGTAATCAGCTCCAACTTTGCGCAGGTAGTCTTTCGTTTGCCTGACGCCCTCGCGCCCGGCACGTGTACCATCAAAGTAAAAGCGCGCGGCCAGGAGAGCAATCCCGGCACCATCAGGATCAAGAGTTAAGGTCTCGCGCGCGGCCGTCACAATACCGCACAAGTTTGTGAGTCTAGCGAAGTACGCCGTGCGCTTACCGCGCTTCCTTCGCTGAATGCTGGTCGAGAAATTTTTCATCTTGCCTCCGGCACGTATTCACGGCTCGTGCCACAGACTCCATAAAAACTGCGGGGCAAATTGCGGGGAAAAGCCTGCAAAAAGGAGGCGAACTTATAATTTCCTGGAAAAGTGGTGCGCCCGGCGCGATTCCAATGCGCGACCTTCCGCTGAGGAGTCGGACGCTCTATGCAGCTGAGCTACGGGAGCCCTGAAGAATCGTAAATGGTGGACGATGAAATTAAAGCGTCGATCAAGATTGATACTTGATTAACGACCGTACGTCGTAGCCGGTCAGCTTTTCGCGGCCGGGGAGGAATTCGAGCTCTACGACGAATACCAGACCGACAACTTTGCCACCGAGTTGCTCGACGAGATCGACAACGGCGCGGGCGGTGCCGCCGGTCGCGAGGAGATCGTCGGCGATGATCACGCGATGACCGTCGCCCACCGCGTCGCGGTGGATCTGTAAAGTGTCCTGGCCGTATTCGAGGTCGTATGAGATTGAGGCGCATTCCGCGGGCAGCTTGCGCGGCTTGCGCACCGGCACGAAGCCGGCGCCGAGGTGATAAGCGAGCGCCGGCGCAAAGATGAAACCACGCGCTTCCACTCCAATGACTGAATCGATTTTTTCACCCTCAAACTCAGACGCGAGTGCGTCGACCGTGTTACGCAAACCCTCGGGGTGTTTCAACAACGTGGTGATGTCATAAAAATTGATGCCGGGCTTGGGAAAGTCCGGCACTTCACGGATTAACGATTTTAGATGGTCCATCTGTAATTATCTCTCGATTCGAAACGCAGAATATGAGCCCGTCGGCTCCAGATCTATCTCTTCAACGTGGTCAACTATCGCCCACTGCGGCCCGGTAGCGAGATCGTGTTTGAAAGCTTCAACACTAGTCGCCGGTCCTTCGGCAAAAGCTTCGACCGATCCATCGGCGCAGTTGCGAACGTAACCCACGACCTGATGTTTGGCAGCCGCACGCTGCGCAAAGAAACGATAACCGACCCCTTGCACATCGCCTCGTATTGAAAACTTTCTCGCTACTTGCACTTGACGAGCTCGCCCGGTTTTCCCTTCTCTAAAGTAAACGTCTCCTCCTCTGAGTCGCCGACTTTCAGAGTCAACGTCATCGTGTTGCCTTTGATCGTGCCGGTGTAAGTCGCCGGATGCTCTGGCGGATGATCGTCTGCTCGCAATGGTCCACCGCGTTCCATTCGATGTATGCCTCGCAAGTTGAAACGTCCATCAGCATCGACCACGAGCGGTCCATTAATCACGCCGTTCGCGCAGTCATATTCAATCGTGGCCGACTTCGATCCCACGTTGATGCTGATGTGCTGTCCGCCCCACAAACCTGAAGGAATATGTTGCATTTTTTGGATCTTCGCCGAAACCGGGACTACGAGCAATAACAAGATGAGAATTCCGGTACATCTTTGAAAATGCATGAACGCATTGTAGGAATATTTCACGCAAAGGCGCAAAGATGCAAACCAGGACGCCAGGAAACTTTCTCTTAACTGCTCACGTAATACGCACACTGCGGGTGAGAACGAACCTTTCATCCAAATCTGCGTAGCTCATCTAATATTTCGGGTAATTATTTTCAGAAGTGAGGACGCCCAACTATGCGACGTTTACTCGTGACTTGCCTATCGCTATTGATGCTGATAGCCAACGTCTCTTATGCCAATGCAAAACCGCTCAACATTCCTGTCGTCTATTACAAACTTCCGAATGGCCTGAAGGTGGTGATCTCCGAGGATCACCTCGCACCCGTGGTCGCGGTCGGCGTCTATTACAACGT
>JAICQI010000957.1 GCA_025937955.1 Pyrinomonadaceae bacterium | reverse complement strand
ATGTTGCTAAATTAGTACTTAGAAAAGAACAACCACAGAGACACAGAGACACAGAGGTTACCTCATGAATCCGTCCTGCAAACCACCATCAACCGGGAAAACGTGACCTGTTGTCTTCGCGAGGCGTTTCGAGATCAGGAGAAAGATCGCTTCCGCCTGGTCCTCGGGTTCAATTGGCTTTTGCGTCAGCGAGCGTCGCGCATAGAAGGCAGCCAGCTTGTCCCGCAGATCTTCGTCTGTATCTTCGTCGCTGAACGCAAGTCCATACTTTGTTAGCGAAGCGATGACGCGGTCGCGTGGAAACATTGTGCTTCCCTTCACCACCGTTGCCGGGGCCACCGCATTCACGCGCACGAGTGGCGCCATCTCGATAGCCAACTCACGAACCAGGTGATTGGCGGCAGCTTTGCTGGCGTCGTAAGCCAGGCTCCCCTTCTTTGCTACGACCGCGTTGGCGCTTGTCGTCAGCACAATGTTTGCGGGCAGATTCTGCTGTTTGAAAATCCGGTTGGCTTCATCCGCGACGATATACGCCCCGGTGACGTTGATCTCGAACGTCCTGGTCCAATGGCGATCCTCGAGATGTCCGTTCTTGTCGGGCGACATAAAAACGCCGGCCGTTACAATGACGGCGTCTATGCCGCCATAGGCCAGGATCGCGTTGGCAAACATCTCTTGAACGCTCTTACGATTTGTGATGTCACAACTCAAAGCCAGCGCTGGTCCACAGTTGCTGAAGCCTGTGCCCGCAATACCTATCCCGGGACCATACCGCGCGATGATCTCCTGGGCCGTGGCGTTTGCAGTCAGTTCATCAAGGTCAACGCAAACAACGTGTGCGCCCTCGCTTACTACACGGTGTGCCGTCGCTTTGCCTATTCCCGCGCCGGCGCCGATAACTACTACTACCTGACGGTCCAATTCCTTTTCCGGTGGCTGGCGCCGGAGCTTTGCTTCCTCAAGGTCCCAATACTCAATGTCGAAAGCTTCCTGCTCATTCATCGATTCGTAGCGATCGATTGCTTCCGCACCGCGCATTACTTCAATTGCGCAGTTATAGAATTCAGCGGTGACACGCGATTCACTTTTGTTTTTGCCCCACGCGATCATGCCGAGACCGGGAATCAGGACCACGGTCGGATTTGGATCCCGCATCGCCGGAGAATCAGGGCGCTTACAACGATCGTAGTATGCTTTGTAGTCCTCCCGATACTGCACCAGGCCTGCGGATATAGAAGCTTTCAAGTCTGCAAAAGTTTCCGAGTGAGGATTCCACTCAACGAATAAAGGTTTTATCTTCGTGCGCAGGAAGTGATCGGGACATGAAGTTCCAAGATCGGCAAGCCGGGGTCCGTCAACGCTATTAACAAACCGAAGCATCTTTGGATCGTCCTGCACGGTGCCAACGACTCGCTTCTCGAGCGAGAGGTGTCCTCGCAACCATGGAATTATTTCGGCAAGCAATTTCAGGCGATCTTCTTCTGTGAGCGGCTCGTAGCGCTGACCGCCGAAAGTCATTTCCCCCTTGTCACGCGTCTCAATAAACCGGGCGGCACGATCAATGATTTCCAATGCCGTTTCATAGCATTGCTTGTCGTCGTCGCTCCACGAACTCATGCCGTGATGACCAAGCAGGATACCTTTGGCTCGCGGGTTTTCCTTAATCAATTGTTCAATCTTCAGGCCGATGTCGAATCCCGGTCTTTGCCAGGGCACATAAATAACGTCTTCACCAAAAATCTCTTCGCACAACTTTTCCTGGTTAACGGACGCCGCGATAGCAATCACGGCGTTCGGATGCAGAT
>JAICQI010000694.1 GCA_025937955.1 Pyrinomonadaceae bacterium | reverse complement strand
CGGTTGACCATTCTTCCGCAATCTTCCCATCGCGAATGCGAAAAATTGCGATTGCTGGCCAGCTGACTGTCTTTCCTGCTACCGCGTCCCGACCGAGGCGACTCGTCCATTCGTTACGGTTTACGGCGCGGCGGCTCAATCTACATGCCATGCGATCTTCCTCGGCTATTTAGATCGTGGATCGTTGTAGTGAACTCGCTATACGTCTGGAGAATCCTTTCCAGCGCGTGCTTGAATGCTTCCAGTCCTCGGATCGGTTCGGACGCTTCGGGCCGATGTATAATGCAAGCTGGGGTAACGATTTCGTCAAGGACATCCAGGTTTCTCTTATCGAGCGCTTCTTCAAAATAGCGACGCACAGTTGTTTTATTGGCCGCAATGGACATCTTGATCTCCTCACCGAATTCCGCGGCTGCGGATGGTCAATCCTGTTTTCCTCTACTCTTGATATGTTCTGCGAGATAGGTCGCGTCCTCAGCGGGACCCGCCATTATTAAAAAGAATGACTTGCGCTTATAGAGCCATCTCAATCCAAGGAAATAGCTGCCGGGAAAACTCGTGACACCACGTCGGTGAATGGGCTCGCCGGTGTCGTCAAAAATCGGTAGTTTCAGCCAGTCAAAGTCGTAGCGGAAGCCAGTGGCCCAGACAATCGATGTGATTCCAGCATTGCATTGTTGTCTTCGATGGTCATCTTCCCCTCCTTCGAAGTAACGTACGCAAGCTGACAAAGATCCTGATAAATTTCGTCAGACGCCCCACCTGCATTTGACAACCTCGCGTGATGGCCAGTTCATGCCCGTCTGTTTAAGATCGGCTGATTTACTGCTCATCATCTACGGCTCCTTGATTTTGATTCATACGAGAACCGTGGAGTCTACTATCTCGTCCCGAGGGCAGCTTGAATCGCTTCTTTCCTATCGAAACCATAAAGGCTTTTTATGTCGATCTCCGGATTCTCTGATGCATAAAGTTTCCAGAAAGTCTCCATATCTTTGCTTTCGATCAGATACTTGACCAATCGGTAGCTCGCAAAATAGTAGTCGCTGCGCCGGGTCGGATCCGTTGAAACCCATTCCGGCGCTGGCTTGGTTGTGCCGAGGTATTCGATGATTTCCGGCGCAATATTGCGGCGCGCCAGATCATCATTCCCGTCGTTGGGACCGACGGCGGCGCCGGGAAAAATCTTCAGAGCAACGTAGTCGGCGATGCCTTCGCGCAGCGTGTGGCTGTGGTAACGCCATGTGAACAGGTGCGTAAGCTCATGAACGTATGTCGCGTTTTCGCCGCCCATGGCCCCGGGATACGCCCTGAGATTCAGAAAAATGATGGCTTTGGGATCGCTCGGATGATGATATCCCCTCCATACGTGCGAGACGTTTATTGCATCCGACACGTAGACGCGTACCTTTGACCCAAGAGTCGCGCTATCCAGTTTCAGGCCTGTGACACGCTGCACTTCTTCGTAGGCGCTTTCCATCATTTTAAGAAACGATGGTTCAATAACCACTCCATGCTGATAAATTTCCACATACGCGCCATTCGTAACTAGCTGAGCCCGCGCTACTACTTGCTCATCCGAGATGGAACGACGCGGAACGGCGGGATGGGCGTTTCCAGTAAAGATGCAAAGGAGGATCAAGATAGGGCCGGTTTTTTTTAGCATGACTTCAGACCTTTTGCGCCGAGAACAACCGTCACCGCACGGACAGAACCACGAGTATGGGCCTAGCAGTCTGGTCCTGTGCGAAAATAGACAGAGCGTGATGGGTCTCTGCAAGCGATCAATTCGGACCCTCGTCACTCATGGCCCTAAATACGCGTCCGGCGGAGGGGAATAGAGATCGGATGTCACCTTAGTCACGCCCGGCACGTTTCTCACTATATTTACGACTTTGTCTTCCAACCCGTAATCGACTCTACCCTTGACGTGAACATGCCCGCCTTCGGCGCGAACTTCGAGTGCCGATCCGCGTACATCGTGAGAGGCAAACAATGTGGCGTGCACCCGGGAACCCAGAGCAAGATCGTTGAACGCCTGAGTGGATGCAGGAGTGGGCTGGAACTCTTCGAGCTTCGCCGCCTCGATAATCACATGCTTCGCCCCCTCACGGCTCATCTTGCCCATATTAAGAACCAGATCGTAACGATTAGGATCGCGCCAATCCGCGCCGAACATCGCCATGAGCCGGCGGCTCCGGGCCTTATCAACCTCCTCGACATAGTGGCGCGCCGCTGCTTCAGTGAGACTCTGGCGCGCCCGGATTTGCTCGATGCGAAACTCCAGTGGCGCGGTAAGAAGTACTTTCAGCACGTGCCCGATAGTGGACAAAAGCTCATGACCTAGGTGCCCGTGATAGACCAACGTTCCGTCCTGAGCCAGTTCGCACAGCGAAGCTTGAAGCGCCGTCCGGTAAGGCCGCAGATCTGAAAGCAGACGCTCCCACCAGTGCGGTCCTTTTTCGACGATCTCGTTGAGTTTTGCTTCGGGTATACGGTATCGCCGGCTCGCCTCGACGAGCACCTCGCGCCCGATACAACGATAGCCGAGAGCGTGGGCCACGGTTTCAGCCAATTCCTGACCTTCGCCGGAAGCACCTTGATAAATTGTAATGATCGCCATGACGGTCCCTCCCTAGCTTTATGGAAACAATTCTCGCCGAAGTTTCTTGATCGCGCCGGAAGCATTCTCAACCAGGTTTGTCCCGATTGACCAATATAATTCGTGAATCGTCGATACGAATGTTACCGCCTTAGCTCAATCCTCCATTAACCTGTGAGCCGCTCTCAATGACCAAGCGAGTGCCCACACTTCCTTGCACATACGCTTCTGGAAACTCTCGTGCAAATGCGTGAATGGCTTTCCAGCCCGTGCAGTGTCCAGGCATCACAAGTCGTGGAGCAATGTCCTTCAAAGCCTCCAAGGTTGGAGCAATGATCGGTTCGAAAACAGCGCCGGTCAGGTGCAGCCCTCCAAGCATCGCGTAAACCTTTTCGACGCCCGTGAGTTTTTGCGCATAACGAATGGAATTGATCGCGCCCGCGTGACCGCAGCCGGTTCATCACGACGAGCCCTTTTTCCCGGACGTTCACCACCAGAGCCTGATCATCATGGATGAGAGGATCGGACTGCCATGTGCCGTCGATCTCCGAATAATGGATCGGAAAGCCTTTCTCGAATTTGGTTGTACGATGAATCTGGCCGGTCACCAACACCATACCGTCGAGCAAATAGGAACAGCCACGCTCTTCGACAAACTCGATATTTTCCTGTTCTAACAGGCGACGGTTTGGTGCAGGCGAATGGAGTTCATGCTTGTCAGGCAGAATCACTTTACGATTTAGGAATGCGTCGGGATGCAACACAATGGGCATCCGCCTTTTCCCTAGCCGCTTAATCATGCCGAGCAAACCTTGTGTATGATCCACATGGCCGTGACTCAGAACGATGCTATGTAACTCTTGTGGCCTTATTTCGAGCACATCCATATTGTGCATGAGTGCATCAGTGCTGACACCCGCATCGAAGAGAAGGCTGGCCGAGTGCTCACCCGTCTGCACGCTGACTAGCGCCGAGTAGCCGTGCTCGGAAACAAGCGACTTGCGCTCTCCTCATGG
>JAICQI010000288.1 GCA_025937955.1 Pyrinomonadaceae bacterium | reverse complement strand
CCACGGGGCCAGCCCGTGGCATATTGGTGTCGCGTTTGATTGTTGTTAGCGTGCAGGTGAGACTCCACGGGGCAAGCCCGTGGCCTCTTGGTTTCGCGTTTGATTGTTGTTAGCGTGCAGGTGAGACTCCACGGGGCAGGCCCGTGGCATCTTCAACTCCAATCACGCAGCCACGGGCACGCGTTGCGAGTAGGGAAGAGGAAAGAATTGGAAGGTGGAGCGAATATCGAAGACAGTGTTGAGTCGCGTGATCTCGAATATTCTGTACAGACGTTTGCTCACATTTATCAATTCGAAGTGAGCTCCGTTTGCGAGCGCCTGTTCGCGCAGTTCCAGCAACACGCCAAGCCCATGAGCATCCACGGTCGTTACCTTCGACAAGTTTACAGTGATATCAGACGCCGACTGTACAGCGTTACGAAGAACTTCCGTCTCACCATTTATGATCTGCCCTTCAAGGTAAAGAACTGTAATGGCGTCCGATTTTTTGGCGTGTACTTTCAACATGATGCCCTCCCAGTGTAGTGCGGCTACAAGTAATTCCATCATGTAGACGATTAGGTTCCACTTTTTGTTAACAACCGCCGACGCCCGGATAAAAAAAAGAGGCTCGTGACCTGACGAGCCTCTTTCTTTTAAGTGAATCAAAACTGACCGGTGCTACGGCCTTACTTGTACCTGGCCGGATTCGATTGGTATCTGCGGGAAATCATCAGCACCAATAAACTGGCAAGTACTTGGTTCAACCACATTATCGAAGAAAACTTCGCTGATCGTGTCGTTGTCGGCCCCCGGCTCACCGTTGTCAAAAACGGTAAAGAACGCTGCGTCAAACTCATCGTTGAAAACCGGATCACTTGTCTTCCTGATTGAGGCGCCAAAGCTCGCTCGGTTTCCTACAATTTGGAGGCAGGTGATATCGAACTGGGCATCGTACTTGGGGTCAAAAGATGGATTGTGGAGTATCCCACTTCCCTGAACGCTGCCATCTGGCATTACCCTGGCACTGAAGGAAAACTGTCTTCTGACTGTTCTACCCTCCGTATCCTGCAGCAGGACAGTCCCATGGCCCGAGGCCGATGGTAGTGCGGGCGCGGCAGCCGATGCCGGCCCGAGCATAGTGATGGTGGCAGCCATGGCTGTAATTAACAACCCTGCTAAAAGAAACATCTTGCTGGGTTTCATTGGTTGTTCTCCTTTGATGTGATGTGAGAAGAGGAGTATAGGAGTGATCAGAGGGCGTGTGACCATCCCTACCCATTTACCGTCGCAGTGCGCGCACCGCTACGACGGGTGTGTACTTTCTTGTCGATTAAACGGCCACAATCTACTAGAGCCGAAATTGCCTGTCAACGTGATTACGGCTAGATCTTCGGCACTGTGATCCAGTCCATGGCGCTACCGATACGGCTGCTCTTTAAATCACGAACGCCGACTCTGACCTGGTAAAGACCGCCAGGCACGAGGGTGCTGAACCTGTATATCGACCGCGTCGTGGAGCCCGCCGTATTCGAGCTGCGCTGAAAGATTCGCAGGCGTCCAACAATGCTGTTGATGGGTTTGCCTTTGTCGTCGTAAACGATGCCGCCGATGTCCACGTCAGCAGCGAGCCTTCCGTCAATCAGATCAAACGTCAAAGCCGTTTCATCTATCGAGATAGTCGCGACCACGTGAGTGCCAAACCCCGGCATCTGATTGAACCGTAGATCGACTTCCGTCGGTATCTCACGTTGCGTAACTGGTGCATCGATCACCAGACGCATGTCGTCGTCGCGTGCCTTGAGGGGATCCTTGTCTTTCTTTTTCTTCGTCGTTAGTAATGGCAGAGCCGCTGATTTGAAGTAGCTGCTACGCACGCGCACCTTGAGATCGGGGCGGCCCACGATGCTGACTTCTATGTTTTTGAACTTACCTCGCTTCTGCTCTTCGTTGTCAGGCTTCCAGGCAAGCAGGTAGTAGCTGGAGGTTTCGTCCATGACTTTTCCAACCCACTCGGACATGGGTAGGTTTGTATTGAGGAACGACTGGCCGCCAGTATCGGCGGCGAGCGCCGTCAGGCCATCCTGCGAAGCCGAGATTTCGCCGAGCGAAGCGCCGGTCAACAAACCGCCGGGTTCTATTGGCTTATTATTGGTGATATCGATCGAGTCGCTAACAATGCCGCGCGCATCGAGCGTGTAAATCACAACGCCTGCACGCCCGGCTGCGTCAGTTACTCTCTTGATCCTGTCGATCGCGCCTGTTTTGCGATCACTTAGATAGAAACCATCGGAAATAAAAAACACGAGTTTGCGTCCGGGCACCTGAGCGGCGGTTCGCATCAATCCTTCCAGTAGTCGTAACGTGTCGTCTGTTGCCGGCGCAGACTGCGTTACGATCTGCTGTGCCCGCTGCCTGATTAGCAGTTTGGCAGAATCAGGCGACACTGTGCAGATCGTTTCGCCTCCGGCCCTGTAACAGTTCTGTTTGAACATTTCCTGAAGGTAATAGTCCATTGCCTGTTGATCGCCTTCGCGGATCTTCAACGCGATGTACTCGGACATGGGAGGTTTATCCATGTCGAATTTTGTGTTGGTGCGGTAGTTCAAACGCGCGACGGCTGAACGCAAAGCGTTTTTATCGGCAGTGAACTGTTGGAGGAATCCGATTTGTCCGCTGGGCGAAGTGATGGCGACTAAATCCTTCTCGCCAATGCCGCTGTTGATGAAGTTGAGCAATGCCTTTCGTGTCCGTTCCAGGCTGTCTGGAGCGAGGTGCAGATCGTCAACGAAAAAGATGACGGCTCGCCGCTGTGCATCGGCTTTAAGTGGGTTGATTGGGTTTGGCTGAGTGGAGGTCGCTTCCGAAGGTTGGATCACAGAACCGCCGGATCGAATTGCTTCAAAGAAGGATATTTCCCGCGACGTGTTGTTGATCTTCAACTGAAACTGTTCCGGTTTTAGACCGTCGACAAACCGTCCCTTCTTGTCGAAGACCATCACGTCAGTTTGTACTAACGACGTTTCAAACTTAATGACGTCCTGTGAGTCGCTGCTCGGCTCTGCAGGTTTCGTCTGGCTGAAGACGATGGCGGGAAACAGAAGGAGAAAAGACGCAAGAGATAACAGGGAATACTTAATGCTCGACATAATCGTCGACCTCAATTGCGGAGTTGCTGGGCACGAAAGCTGACGACAAGTTTACCCTAGTCTGCGTTCAAGGCATACAATCGCGGTCAATTACGAGAGCAGCCCCACCTGCTTGTGCAGAGTCATGAAGTCGAAGTTATTCCACGCCTCGACAATCTTTCCATTGGCGATCCGGACAATTGTAATGCCGGTAAACTCGACTGGAGATTGACTCGCAATTCTTCCCAGGAACTCTCCTTCGTGTTTAGCACGCACGGAGCAACGGGCAGCCACTTTGTCACCCTCCGCAATCATGTCCTCGACAACGATCACCATATTTGGGAAGGCTTCGCGGAACGTTGTGTGAAACGGTCTAAAGTTCCTCGGACCTCTAATCGGGTTCGAAGGATCGTCCGATAAGCCGTGCGCGATGCCGTATTCGTCGAACATCTCCTCGATGGCGTCGGCGCGTCCATTGTTCCAAACTTCGTCAAACCAGCGACGAAGTAATGCTTTGTTTTCTTCCGACATGAGGGCCTCCAATCTAAGGCGCTGCCGCCCGCTTGCGCGGGCTCATTCGCTTTCTTTTAATTGGTCCTGGGGCTTGCGCCCCAGGCTTTATGCTACCACCTGCTTCGCAGGTTCCGCGCCCAATAGCCTTTGGTGTTACCTGCTTCGCACGCTTATTGCCACCTGATTGCTTTAATGATATTCGAAAAGTCGTCGCTCCACACTCTCCGGTCCTTTCTTCCCTTGAGTTGCTGCCATTGGGAGTTGATGGATAGATTACTAATCTCTGGTGCGGAACGAGCCATGACCACCCACTGAGACGGATCCTTGCCCTCGAAAGAACCAGGCTTCAAGTCGTCGAAGCCGATGCAGATGAGATTTCGGCTCTCTGCAAGGTCGGCAAGGATCGGTTTCAAATCTAAGCTTCGGTTGGATATGTGGAACGCGAGAATCCCACCCTCAGCGAGCTTTGACAGGTAAAGATCGAGCGCTTGCTGAGTGATGAGATGAACGGGTATGGCATCGGAGCTGAAAGCGTCCATGACAATTAATCCGTAATGTCCTATGGGAGCGTTTTGCAAATTCAGTCGAGCATCTCCTTCAACCACATTCAGTGATCCACCCGCGCAGTCTTGCAGGTACGTAAAATATTTAGTGTTGCGTGCGATGTTGATGACGTCCGGATTGATTTCGTAGAACGTCCACTCCTGGTCCGGTTGGGAGTACGAAGCCATTGCGCCCACTCCGAGTCCGATCACCGCGACACGCGCGTTTGCCGGAGCGGCATTGAACACAGCCATCACCTGGCCCAATGGTCCATTTTCATGATGGTAAGAAAGAGGCTCGCAGCGCCGGGACTGTTCCACGAACTGCCGGCCGTGGATAGTGTTGCCGCTGTACAAACTGGCAATCCTTTGCGTTGAGTCAGTAGTCACGCGCGTTGTCCCGAAGAAATTTCGCACCTCGTGAAGTGTGCGATCTGTATACCCGGCGTAGAAAGCACCGGTGAGCATCACTGCGCAGAGCCCCAACCCGAAGCGTACCGGTCGCTCCCGAAAGAAGTGGTTAACGATAATTAGTGGAATGCCCAGGACGATGACAAAGTTGACAATGGAAGAGCCCGCGCGTAAGTACGCGACCACTATTGCCAGGCTTACCGAGAGAATATAAAGACCGGCGGGATAGATCACATCGAGTTCTTTCTTACGCAGGCCAAACCTACTCCGAGCATTATCCCGCTGCTCGCCTGGCAGCAACATGCACGCTAATACGATTGCCACTGGATACTCAAGAATCGAGGTGAACAGGATCGGTGCAATTAACACGTTGAAAACGCTACCCAGCGCACCGCCGACCGCAATCCATAGATAGTATTCGGCAAGATGTGCGACTGGTGGTCTGTCGTTAGCTAGTTGCCCGTGACATATCAATGCTGCAACAAAGAAAAAGCCAAGATTGGCCAGGATCAATATCCAAGCAGGTTCGGTCGCGCCAGAGGAAAGGATCAACGTTACGACAAGCGCAGCCACCATCATCGGACGGCTCAGCGATGCTGGAGATGCAAATTGTTTTTTTGAAAACGCTAGAACAAAAGTGAGCAGGTAAAGAGCCAACGGTATGACCCAAAGTAGCGGCACCGAGGCTACGTCGGAAGTAATGTAAGTTGTAACTCCCAACATCAAACTTGAAGGAACAAACGATAGTGCCAGCCAGCGCAGGCGGCGCACCACAGGTATCTTAGTCGCCGACGAATCGCTCTGAATTGTTGACCCTGGATTGCTACCGAGAGGTTTTAACGTTAGGGCAATCACGGCCGTTACCGTAACCAAAACGGCAAACCCGACGCGCCAGAATCGATACTGCTCATTCAAACCAAGGCCTGGCTCCAGTAACAATGGGAAGGCGACGAGTGCTATCAAGCTGCCTGCATTGCTTGCCGCGAACAGAAAATACGGATCAACCGATAGGCGATGTTGTAGTTTTGAAAACCAACTTTGCAGTAAAGGATTACTCGCCGAAATGATGAAGAATGGCGGTGCCACTGAAAACAGAAGGTTTTCAAGAAGCCATCGTGTCGGGTTTGCCTGTTGTACGGAGGTCAGGAGCGGCGCGTGAGCCGGAGACCGGAAAAGGTAGATTGCGATCAACAGTAAAAGAGATACGTGCACTGCCGCCTGTAAGCGAAGGCTGAGCCATCTCGAGGATGCGAGGGCATAGAGATATCCCAGCAGCAGCATTGTTTGAAAGAAAAGGAGACACGTGTTCCAAACTGCCGGAGCGCCACCCAAAAGCGGTAACAGAATTTTCGCAATCAGCGGCTGAATCCAAAAGAGCAAGCCGGCGCTGATAAAAAGTGCGGCGGAAAACAGTAGCGGTGGCAGGTGGTAGGCCATGATTAGGGCGCCAACTTGGAGTGCGGTGCCTTGCACCCCTTTAGCCTGAGTTGATACCAAAGCGGTGCCAAGGCACCGAACTCCAAAAGAGGCGCCCAATTCTACTGCACTCGCGCAAAAAAATGGGGTGGCCACAGAGGGCCACCCCAACAAACGAGTACTTGATTCTAATTGGCTGCCGTCGTCGAAACTGAATTACTTCCGAAGTTCGGCACCCAGACTTGTTTACCATCAAAGGCCACTGAGAATGGACCCTTGCCGGTGATGTAAGTAGCGATCACGCTCCCATCAGCCGGACTAATTTTCATCACATTGCTGTCGCCGTTATTGACTACCCAGAGATTAACTCCGTCGAAAGCTATTCCTGCTGCTCCATCTCCAACCTTGAACGTGCCGAGGTTGAATCCATCAGCAGCGCGAAGCTTCGTGACAGTCTTATCGAAGTAGTTTGTGACCCAAACGTTCTCGCCTTGCGCGGCGACACCGAACGGGCCTTTGCCTACCTCGAATTTGCCCAGGATTGCCCCGGCGAGACTCAAGCGGTACACAGAATTACTGAAGTTGTTTACAACCCAGATGCTGTTTGCAGCAAACGCTAAGCCTATCGGGCGGTTCCCGACCGCGAAAGTGCCGAGCTTGGCCCCGCTGGTGCTTAGTTTAGTTACGTTGTTGCTGTGCCGGTTTGAGACCCAGATGTTCGTGCCGTCGAATGCCAGCCCTCCTGGACCATTTACAACGGAGTAAGTGCCGGCAATCGCACCTGTTGAAGGCGTGATTTTCATCACGGTGTTACTCAAGAGATTTGCCACCCAAACCGATCCAGCCGCATAGAGCAACGCCACCGGCCGTTTTCCGACGGTGAACGTTCCCGCAAGTGTGCCATCGCTGACTCTGATTCGGGTTATTGAATCGTTGAATTGAGTCGCCACCCAAATGTAGGTGCCGTCAAAAGTAGCGGACTCGGGACCCAATGCGCTTTCGGTCGATGTTGTACCTCCTCCTCCTTCCTCGAGTAGAGTGGCAGCAGCAAAGCTTTGGGTGCCGCCGCCTCCACCTCCACCGCCCAGTGGGATTTCGGTCATCTGGGTTTGTGCCATGATCACACTTGGCATTGTTGCAGCGATCGCCAGTAACAACACCAGCTTGAAAACTCTCCCATTAAGAAGAATCATTTGCCACCTCCATTCGCTTTCAGCTTCGCCTGGTTCTTTGGCCAATCAACCCAGCTAAGCGTTTCTGCAATCCATTCCGGCGCT
>JAICQI010000484.1 GCA_025937955.1 Pyrinomonadaceae bacterium | reverse complement strand
CGCGCCCCCCCTCCTGTTGGGCGGGTCTGTCCGCTCTTTTTTTTTTTTTTTTCCCTCTAACACCCCCCCGGGCGCCCCCCCCCCCCCCCACTCCAAGGTGGGGTCAAATGCAATATGATCAATCGTCATCGTAGTGAATTTCCCACACTGGCTTCGGGCATTCATCTGCTCAGCCACAGCCTCGGTCCGGTGCCGCGTGCGGTGCGCGAGTCGATGATCGCTTATTGCGACGCCTGGGAACATCACACCAGCGAAGACGCATGGGCCACGAGTTGGTGGACACTCTCACGTCATGTCGGAGATCGCATCGCGCGCATTCTGGGCTGCCAGCCGGCCTCAGTTCAGATCCAGCCTAACGCTTCCATCGCGCTCGCGACAGTAGCTTCGTGTTTCGATTTCAAAAGCGGTGCGCGAAATAAAGTCGTGACGACGGCGCTCGACTTCCCCTCCATGGAATACTTCTGGGACGGTCAGCGCCAGATCGGCGCGCGAATCGAAGTCGTTCCTTCCGGGGACGGTGTCTCAGTGCCACTGGAACAAATCCTGGATGCGATTGACACGGAAACTTGCCTGGTAGCGATGTCGGAAACGTCTTATCGCAGTTCGTGGCGTGTTAACGCACGC
Organism: Pyrinomonadaceae bacterium; assembly: GCA_025937955.1. Lineage (GTDB taxonomy): Bacteria > Acidobacteriota > Blastocatellia > Pyrinomonadales > Pyrinomonadaceae > PSRF01. Next base: position 4,452 of record JAICQI010000484.1, on the reverse strand, counting down.
GCGATCGTAGAACGCGCGCATGCGAAAGGCGCGTTGGTGTTGTTGGACGTTTACCAGTCGGCCGGTGTCGTTCAGTTGGAAGCAGATGACTGGAACGTCGACTTCCTTATCGGCGGCACGATCAAGTGGCTCTGCGGTGGGCCATCGTGCGGCTACCTGTACGTGCGACCTGACTTGCAAAGAGATCTCCGCCCGCGCCTGACTGGTTGGGTGGCGCACGATTCGCCGTTTGACTTCGCGCACGCTCCGATGCGTTACGCGAGATCAGTGCGCCGCTTCGCGCAGGGAACACCGAGTATCCCGGCGCTGTACTCAGCCATACCGGGACTCGAGATCATCGAAGCTGTCGGCGTTTCCGAGATTGCCGCCGAGTCGCAACGTCGCACTCAGTCGATGATCGATTTTGCATCTGAGCGAGGCTGGACCGTCAACACGCCGCGCGAACCGAGCCAGCGCGGTGGAACGGTGATGATCGGAGTTGACGACGCGCAAACGATGGCCGAACGTTTAGCTGAAAGAAAAGTGTTCGTTGATTGGCGTCCGGGCGCCGGTCTGCGCATGTCGCCGCACTTCTTCAACACTGACGAAGAGATCGAAGAAGCTCTGAACATTCTCGCGGAACTGATCAAACGATGAGCAACAATCTTTCTGTCAACCAGTCTGCGCCCGACTTCACGCTGAAGGATGGCAACGGCGACGACTGGCGCTTGTCCGACCAGCGCGGGAAAGTCGTCGTGCTGCTCTTTTATCCGGGTGACGAGACGCCTGTTTGTACGAGGCAGATGTGTTCCGTGCGCGATCGTTGGGACGACTATCTTGCGACCGGCGCGGAAGTGGTAGGGATTTCGGGCGACTCGGTCGAGTCGCACAAGAATTTTGCGGAGCATCACAATTTGCCTTTGCGGTTGCTTTCGGATTCGGAGCGCGCGGTTGCTAAACTCTATGGTGCTGAGTCGTTCATTCCCGGAAGAGTGGCGCGCGCGGTTTTTGTGATCGACCCAAAAGGAATTCTGCGTTATCGCGACGTGCGTCCGATCGGCTTATTCAAGCCGAAAGACGATGCTACTATTGCGGCAATCAAGGAGGCTTCAAATGTCCGAAATTAAATGCACACATTGCGGCCAGAAGCGCCCGGGCCTTGCCTTCGCGCCCTTCCCAAATGAGTTGGGTCAGCGCATCGCGGCAGAGATCTGCCAGCCGTGCTGGAGTGACTGGCTGCAAAAGCAAACACAGATCATCAATCACTACGGCCTCGATCTCACGAGCCCTGACGCGCAAAACTTCCTCTTCGACAACATCAAGGGTTATCTGTTCGGTGACGTACCGACGACTGCCGAAATCGATACAACAAAAGAAGGAAGTGTTAAGTGGTAGTTGACTAATTTCCTCTGCGGCCCGCGGTTTGCTCACCCTTGCTCTGAACGTACGTTTTCCGAACTAGCTTTGTGTTCAGTGTAAGGAGGATTTCGCAGAGATGAGACGCAGAATCGAGGGGTTCATAGCTTTAACAGCGCTTTTAGTGCTGGTTGCAGGTTGTGACAATCAAGGGAATCGAAACGCGGTGGCTAACGCGAATGCCAACGCTAACGCCAACGCGACGGTAGCTACGACGCCCGTCGTGAACACCAACACCAACACCCGGCAAGCTCCAACCCGTGCAGAAACAGAACGCGAGAAGGACAGATACTCCCGGGAAGCGAGGGAGTCAGGTCGGACCGTCGGCACCGGCGCTAACGACCTCTGGCTGTGGGTGAAAACGCGCTTCGATCTGGCCGCGGCAGACGACCTGCGCGATTCGACGATCAACGTCGACGTCGATAACGACGTAGTAACGCTGACCGGCACCGTCGCGAGCGCGGCTCAGAGGTCGCGCGCTGAAACGGTGGCAAAAGCCGTCGAAGGCGTGAAGAGCGTGAGGAACCAGTTGAAGGTTGGTTCCGCCAACGCAAACGCAAATGCGAACGCTCGACCAGCCAACGCTAATCGCTAAATAAAAAGGTTCAGGCAGTCCACCGATAGGTCCTATCAGTCTTATAGGACCTATCGGTCCGCCTGGACTTCCCTCAAACACCTCTCTTACGCTAAGCTTTCGCTCACTTCCAGCACTTTGCTTTGTAAAAATCGTAAATGTGGGGATTTGGTAGCTATGCCAAAAGTCCGTTCGCGTCTTATTGTCGCATTAACACTGCTGTTTATTGTTTCAAACATTAACGCGCAACGCAGCGCCATCGACACGTACGCAATCACCAACGCGCGCATCGTCACAGTTTCCGGACCGGTAGTCGAACGAGGTACGGTCGTGATCCGCAACGGGTTGATCGCCGCTGCCGGCGCCAATGTCAACGCGCCGCCGGATGCTCGCGTCATCGACGGCACTGGATTGACCGTGTATCCAGGTCTGATCGATTCGTACACCGATCTGGCGTTGCCGGCAGCTGCGCCTTCGCCTTCACCTTCTCCCGGCGGTGGTGGTGGCGGGTTCTTCGCCTTGACCGCCCCGCGTCCTGCCAGTGGTCCAAATTCGACTCAGCCTCCCGGCCTGCAACCGGAAGTGCGGGTGGAAGAAGTGATCCGGCCTGGCGGAACTGAGATCGAAGCGTCGCGAAACATCGGCATTACGACCGCGCTTACGTCGCCGCGTTCCGGCATCTGGATAGGCCAGTCGGCTCTCATCAATCTTGCCGGCGATACACCGCAGCAGATGATCGTGCGTTCGCCGGTGGCGATGCACGTTAGTTTTACTCCGCTGCGTGCCGGCACGTATCCCGGATCGCTGTTGGGCGTTTTCTCAACCCTGCGACAGATGATGCTCGACGCGCAGCGTTATCGCGACTCGCTTCAGATCTACGAGCGCGCACCGCGTGGAACGCGACGTCCTGACACGGATCGATCGCTCGAGGCGCTGGTTCCGGTTATCGAAGGGCGCATGCCCGTCGTCATGCTCGCGAACACCGAACGCGAAATCAGTCGCGCGCTCGATCTTGCGACTGAGTTCAAATTGCGTCTCATCATCGCGGGCGGGCGCGAAGCAGACCGGGTCACCGAGCGTTTAGTGAAACAAAACGTGCCGGTGTTGTTGTCGCTCAATTTGCCGAGACGGACCACGGCCGCCATTCCCGAAGCTGATCCGGAACCGATGCGCGTGCTGCGCGAAAGAGTTGAAGCGCAGCAGACTGCCGGAAAGCTCGCGAAAGCAGGCGTGCGGTTCGCGTTTCAGTCAGGTGACTTGAGGGACATTTCAGATTTGATGGTTAACGCCGGACGAGTGATTCAAAATGGTCTTAACGTGACTGACGCGTTGCGTGCGTTCACGATTTGGCCCGCAGAGATTCTCGGCGTTCAGAATCAACTCGGCTCGGTCGAAGCTGGAAAGATCGCGAACCTGACTGTGACGCGTGGCGATCTTTTCGATCGCAACACTCGTGTGGCGCACGTGTTTATCGACGGACGCCCGGTTGAAATCAAACCGGCACGAGACGCCGCTCCTGCACAACCAACCAGTTCTGAACCAGAAAAGCGCTAATACACAAACGGAGTAAACAATGAAACGATTCATCGCAAGACTCCTCTTTCTCGCAATCATCGCCACGCTGCCCGTGAACGCAGCGCGTGCGCAGAGACAAACGTCGCAGGAGACGCTCATTCGCAACGCCACTGTGCTCACGATCACGCGCGGCACGCTGCAAAACACCGACGTACTTTTGCGCAACGGCAAGATTGCAGGTGTCGGCAAGAATCTCAACGCTTCCGCAAACGCACGCGTCATCGACGGCACCGGCAAGTTTGTCATGCCCGGCATCATCGACTGCCATTCCCATTCGATGCTCGACACCATCAACGAAGGCACACTTGCAGTCACGTCGATGGTGCGAACCGAAGATGTGTTGAACCCGACCGATGTGGACCTGTATCGCGGGCTGGCCGGTGGCGTCACTACGCTGAACCTGCTGCACGGTTCCGCGAATCCGATCGGCGGCTTGAACACCGTGGTGAAGATCAAGTATGGCCGTCCGGCGAGCGAGTTTCTGTTTCCGGGAGCGATGCCGGGTATTAAGTTTGCGCTCGGCGAGAATGTGAAGCGCTCGAGCTCGCCGAATTTGCCGGGCGTCACGCGCCGTTATCCAAACACGCGCATGGGCGTTGAAGAAGTGATCCGCGACGCGTTCACGCGCGCGCGCGATTACAAACGGACGTGGGATGAGTATCGCGCGGCGGTCAAAAACGACAAGAATGTGATGCCGCCACGCCGCGATCTCCAACTAGAGCCGCTCGTCGAAATCCTCGAAGGCAAACGCTACGTTCACGCACACTGCTACATCGCTAGTGAGATCTTGATGTTGATCAGTCTCGCGGACGAATTTGGTTTCAAGATCAAAACGTTCCAGCACGTGCTCGAAGGTTATAAGGTTGCCAAAGAGATCGCAGCGCACGGCGCCGGCGCTTCGATCTTCG
>JAICQI010000145.1 GCA_025937955.1 Pyrinomonadaceae bacterium | reverse complement strand
GTTACATTCTGTGAAGCAACGGCCTAACCACAAAGGCACTAAGGCACAAAAGATCAGATTAAGGCTAAACAAAGCTTTGTGTCTTTGTGTCTTTGTGGTTGGTGTTGTTTTTATTCCGGGTTGCGGCAAGCGCAGGCCGCCGCTGCCTCCCGTAGAGCGCGTGCAGCAGCGTACGGAGTTTCTGTCGGGCGCGCAGCAAGGGAATGAAGTCATACTCAGTTGGCCGGCGCCGCAGCGAAATGCGCCTGATAGCAGCGTGCAGAGCATCAGACGAATCGACGTTTACCGGCTTGCGGAAAAACCGGGAGCGCCGCTTGCTCTGACTGAAGATGAGTTTGCGTCGCGGGCTACGCAGGTGGGCTCGGTGACGTTCGAACAGATCCAGACAGCGGGCGACACGCTCACTTATCGAGACACCCTCGAGCTGGCCGGACAACCCACCCGCCTGCGTTATGCGATTCGTTATGTAAACGCATCGGGCCAACGCGCAGCGTTTTCTAACTTCCTGAGCATCGAGCCTGCGGCGCGCATCGCGCAGGCGCCCACAGTCACGGCAGACGTCAAGATCGCTGAAGATGCGATCACGCTCTCGTGGCAACCACCGGTAGCCAACATCGATGGTTCAACGCCGGTGAATCTTCTCGGCTACAACGTCTATCGCACCGACGAGTCACAAACTGCGCCTGGCAATCAGCCACTCAACTCTGCGCCGATCTCAGCAACGGAATACGCAGATAAGAACTTTCAGTTTGGCAACAACTATCGCTACATCGTTCGCGCTGTTTCACTCGGCACAGGAGGCGCACAGGTAGAGAGTCTTAACTCCAACGCGGTCGTGGTTACGCCGAAAGATGTGTTCGCGCCGGCTGCGCCTGAACGTCCGAGCATCGCAGCGCCAGAACCAGGATCGGCCAGGCTTGCGATCTTTTTTGCCGCGAATAAAGAGACTGACATCGCGGGCTACAACATCTATCGCTCGACCGAACCGGACCTTCCCAGGCAGAATTGGACCAAGCTCAATCAAACGCTGTTGACGCGCACGACATTTCAGGACGACAAGGTTGAGCGTGGCAGGACTTACTACTATTACGTGACTGCGGTGGACAAAGCCGGCAACGTCAGTCCTCCGTCTGAAGTCGGCTCAGAAAAGGCGCCTTAAACGCAATGAGACTTTGTCGCATTTCACATGAAAGCTTAAAAACAGCTCGATATGCCGTGTTGGAAGAATCGTCCGTTCATCCTCTTACGGACGACTACAAAATCGGAAACGACCTCGGTTACCTCAGCCATGCGGGGTCGTTCGCATTCGGCGAAGTAAAACTTCTCGCGCCGGTGGTGCCTTCGAAGATCGTCTGTGTCGGGCGAAACTATCGCGAACACGCCGCGGAGCTTGGCAACAAGATGCCGGAGGAGCCACTGCTCTTTCTCAAGGCGCCCTCGTCAGTGATTGCCTCGGGTGATTCAATCGAGTTGCCGAGCGCCTCCCAACAGGTCGAGCACGAAGGTGAGCTTGGCGTTGTAATCGGAAAAGTCGCGCGCAATATCTCGAGCAGTGACGATCCTCTGAACTATGTTTTTGGTTACACCTGTGTGAACGATGTGACCGCGCGTGATCTTCAGCGCAAAGACGTTCAATTCACTCGTGGCAAATCGTTTGACACGTTTTGCCCCGTGGGCCCGTGGATTGAAACGAACATCGATCCGGGCAATGTTGCGGTCGAAACCCGTTTGAACGGCGAAGTGAAACAAAAAGGCAACACGGCTGACATGGCGTTTCCTGTCGCCTTTCTTATAAGGTACATCTCTGAGATCATGACACTGTATCCCGGCGACTTGATTGCGACCGGAACGCCCGCAGGCGTTTCCCGCATGAAGCATGGCGATACAGTCGAAGTGGAAGTGAAAGGGATCGGCGTACTACGTAACAGCGTTTTCGATCCCAAAGTATGATAGGAGTCTTGCTATGAAATTTTTTCTTGATACCGCAAATTTGAACGAGATACGTGAAGGAGCATCGTTGGGGCTGGCTGATGGTGTGACGACAAACCCGTCGCTGATTGCGAAGGAAGGCGACGTCGACTTCAAGAAGCACATTGCTGCGATCTGCGAGATCGTCCAGGGACCCGTCTCAGCGGAAGTGACGAGCCAGGACAAAGACGGCATGGTTCGTGAAGGTCTGGAGTACTCAAAGATAGCTCCGAACGTCGTCATCAAGTGCCCGCTGACGCGCGACGGCCTGAAGGCGACGCGACATTTAACGGATGAAGGAATCCGAGTGAACGTCACTCTATGTTTCTCGCCCGCGCAAGCGATCGTGGCCGCGAAAGCCGGCGCCGCGTTCATCAGCCCATTCCTGGGTCGCCTGGACGACATCGGCGAGAACGGACTGCTGTTGCTGCAAAACATCATCGAGATTTATCAGAACTACCCCTGGAAAACGGAGGTGCTGGCTGCGAGTTTGCGCCACCCGGTTCACGTAATCGAAGCAGCGCGCATGGGAGCAGACATCGCAACGATGCCGTTCAAAGTGATCGATCAACTATTCAATCACCCGTTGACTGATAAGGGACAAACGCAGTTTCTGGCTGACTGGGCCAAGAGTGGAAGGAAGTAGGTCGATAGAGAAAGCGGAAACAATAGTCGTCAGCGTGCTGAAATACGATGGGCGTGAACATCGTCGCTGGCCGGCGCGAATTGCAAAGACCTCAGGATCGCTCCTCGTGCTCGATGCAGTCTTCGATGAAGAGATCGAGCACGAACTGCTGGGCACGATTTCATCGGGAACGATCAGTACGGAATACTATTGGCTCGATCGCTGGTACAACGTCTTTCGATTCAGTGATTCAAATCAGACATTGCAGAACTTTTACTGCAACATCAATCAGCCGCCGAGGTTCGACGGTCGCGTTTTGAGCTACATTGATTTGGACATCGACGTGCTGGTGGCGCCCGACTTCACGTACAAAATTCTCGACGTCGACGACTTCGAAGAGAACGCCAGACGTTACGCCTATCCGGACGAGGTACATGCGAATACGCGGATGGCCTTGGCGGAGTTGATCTCACTCATCGAAACGCGCGCGTTTCCGTTCAACTAATAGATATGGCCTCAAAACAACAACCGAAACAATCAAAATCCCGGCTCGACGTTCTGCGTGAGCGAAGCTTACAAGCGGAACAGGGCGGCGGTACGGCGCGAGTCGAAAAGCAGCACGGGGCCGGCAAGATGACCGCACGCGAGCGGATCGAGTTTCTGCTTGACGAAGGATCTTTTGAAGAGTTTGACAAGCTTGTGGTCCATCGTTCACGTGATTTTGGCCTCGACAAGCAGCTTTACCCTGGCGACGGCGTGATCACGGGCCACGGATTGATCGACGGGCGCAACGTGTTTGTTTTTGCGCAGGACTTCACGGTGTTTGGCGGTTCCCTCTCCGAGACGCATGCGGAAAAGATCTGCAAGGTAATGGACCTGGCGATGAAGGTCGGCGCTCCGATTATCGGTTTGAACGATTCGGGCGGCGCGCGCATTCAGGAAGGTGTTGTCAGTCTCGGTGGTTACGCAGATATCTTTCTGCGCAACACGCTCGCGAGCGGAGTGGTCCCGCAGATCAGTTGCATCATGGGGCCGTGTGCCGGTGGTGCTGTTTACAGTCCGGCGATTACTGACTTCAACATCATGGTGAAGGACACGTCGTACATGTTCATCACCGGGCCGGACGTGATCAAGACTGTGACGCACGAAGAGGTCACGAAGGAGGCACTCGGAGGCGCTATCACTCATAACAGCGTTTCCGGCGTCGCGCACTTTGCTGCTGACTCGGATGAACACGCGCTCCGGATCGTGCGGGAGCTCTTCTCGTTTATTCCGTCGAACAATCTCGAGGATCCGCCGCGCGTCGAAGTCAGCGATCCCGTCGATCGCATTGAGCCAAAGCTGAACGACATCGTTCCGGAAGCTTCAAACCAACCGTATGACATTCGCGACGTGGTTAACGCCATCGTCGATGATGGATACTTTTTTGAAGTGCAGCAGATGTTAGCGCCGAACATCTGCGTCGGATTTGCGCGACTCGGTGGACGTTCCGTGGGCATCGTTGCGAACCAGCCCGCGTTTCTCGCCGGAGTTCTCGACATTGCGGCATCGGTCAAAGGCGCGCGCTTTGTTCGCTTCTGCGATTGTTTCAACATTCCGCTGATCACCTTTGAGGACGTGCCGGGATTTCTGCCGGGTGTTTCGCAGGAACACGGCGGCATCATCACTCACGGCGCGAAGCTTCTATACGCTTTTGCTGAAGCAACAGTACCGAAGGTAACTGTGATCACGCGCAAGGCATACGGAGGCGCCTATTGCGTGATGGCTTCCAAGCACATCCGCACCGACGTGAACTTCGCGTGGCCTTCAGCGGAGATTGCAGTGATGGGAGCCGAAGGCGCGGTGGGCATTCTCTACCGGCGCGAGCTCAACGACGCACAGGACAAAGAGTCAGTGCGCAACAGCAGGATCCTGGAGCTACAAGATAAGTTCGCAAATCCATACATCGCCGCGGAAAGAGGATTCGTCGATGAAGTTATCGAGCCGGCACAGACACGACCGAAACTGATCCGCGCCCTCAGCCTCCTCGAAAATAAACGCGACACGAATCCACCCAAAAAGCACGGCAACATCCCACTGTAGCCACGAAGAGCACAAAAAGAGTAGCCACAAAAAGGCACATAAAGCACAAAATGAGTTGGGGTGATTACTAATCCTCCGTCTCTAATTCTTTTGTGCTTTATGTGCCTTTTGTGGCTAAACTCTTCTTGTGCGCTTTGTGGCTTATTCAGTAGGCTCGAATGCGATGAGCCTTGAGGCGGGATCGAAAGTGATGCGGAATGGAAATAGTGCGCGGCGACCGATGATAATCGGTGTTCCCGGCGCAACTCCCGTCAGCACATCGGTCGGTACCTTGTTGAGAACAAGTGCGCCGATGTTGACTGTGTGTGGCGCAACCTTATGCGATTGAACGGTGCCACCGCCCAGATCGTGAGTCTTGTTTCCACTGCGCCGGTGATTTGCTCCAGTGACCTCATTCAACGCGAGCCCGAAACCCGATCCGGTGTCGATCAGTGCCAGGCGACCATCACCGAGCCTGACGAACGGTCGATCGTTCCCCACCCAACGCACCACAGCGCCATCCGGCGGCACGTTATTCAATCGCAGCCGGTACGTCGCCGTGTCAAAAACATGTAACTCGCGGTTCGGCAGGTCAAACGAATATCCGAACGGTCTAAAGACATCGGTCGGATCCAAAACGCCATCGATCTCGCCTGGCAAGTTACCTACGATCGCAGCCGAAAAACTCCCGGGAACGTGATTGTCACGTCTGCCCAACGCCAGCCCCGCGATGCGTGTCTCCTGATCTGAAGAAATTGGCGAGGTGCTTAGACCACCCACGAGCGGCCTGCGAGATTTTGTCGCTTGCAGCCGCGCCCGCTCGACCACGCTGCGGCTGATCAACGAAACGCCGGCGCCTGTGTCAATCGCAAAGACAAACGGACCCGCGCCATTGATCCATCCGCTCGCCAACAACCCACTGGCTTCATCACGCAGGCGAATCGGCGCCACTGGTTCGCTCACCCGCACTGCTCCCGGTTGCTGAACAGTTTGATGGGCGACTCCTTTAATCGGAATCGCCCATGCAACTAATGCAACACTGAGAGTACTTAGAGCGATAGCAAGTTTAGCTTTGCTCATTAGTAGTTACGGTCTCGGTTGCGCAGTTTGTAAGTCCACAACGCGGAACCCCCAGCACCCGACAGCGCACCAATCGCAGCGCCCTTCTTACCACCGATCAATCCACCGACAGCAGCGCCGGCACCGGTACCGATAGCAACCGTCAACTTATCGCGGTGCTTGTCCCAGAAGCTGCGTTTGCGCGGCTGATAGTCGTAGTAAACCCGATTAGACGACGTGCGATTACTGGCGCTGTTGCGATACACAACTCGACTCGGAGCGCGCCTGGTAGTCGTCACCGTTCGCTGTTCGGCTTGTGTGGCTGCGGCGAATCCGTCCGCGAAACCTGTCTTATATGCCGTCTGCTCGCTTGCTGTGTTGAATCCGGCTGGAACCATTTCATTGTCCGAAACCGGTTCAGCCGTTGGAGTGGTCTGCGCCGTCTCCTGAGCCGAGGCAACTTTCGTCTCAGCAGTAGCCGGCTGACTCTTGTGCATAACCAGTGCGCCTACCGAACCACCGACGAGGGCCGCTATCAAGGCCACTGGGAGTAATTTGTTTGTCATAATCATCGCTTTGCTTCTCCTTGCAAAAGATCCAGTACTTCCCAACGTTAGTCGGGTTTTTAGCAAGCGCTATTCCTCAGTGTCGGGTGATTTTGAAGAAGACGGGTAACTGCCGTAATTCTAACAATCAATGCGTGAGAATGGTGACTTGCAACAATTTCACAAGCCTATTCCAATGATGAATACCCGATATGGGCAACAGAAAAACGCGGATGGGATACGGATTAATCCGTCTCCATCCGCGTCAATTTGTGGCTAAACTTTTAGGCAGCAGCTCGTTGAGCTGGCTTGTCTTTTAAGAGCTCGAGCGCTTTCTTCAGTTGAAGGTCTTCAGCAGCGGGTTTGACCGCAGGAGCCGGCGCTGTTTCTCGCTTCTCTGCCTCGGGCTTGGCGATTTCGTCGTCATCGTTACCGGTCAGCTCGTCAGGGTCGACGCTTTCGGAAATCTCCGGACCCTTGACTTCAACCGTCGGAGCCACGCCGGAACGAGCGCGATCTTCGCCCACGAATGTCTTGCCACTGGCGCTTGCCCATTTAACGGTCGTCAGCAGCAGACCATCGCCGCCGCGCAGTGAAAAGAGCTGTTGTTCAGTTCCCGCACCAAAGCTCTTCTCGCCAACGACCTGACCACGGTTTCTCTCCAACAAAGCTGATGCAACCACTTCCCCTGCGCCGGCAGTGCCATTGTCGATCAGGGCCACCACCGGACCGGTAAACCGTGTCAACTCCGGATCCGCTGAAAACGTTTTCAACGCTTTTCCTTCACGGCCGATAGTCTGAGCAATAACGCCGTCCTTGATGAAGAGATTTGCAACAGCAACGGCTTCGGTAAGCGATCCACCGGCGGTATCACGCATATCGACCACGATCTTTTGCGCGCCCTGCTTGAGCAGATCCTGCAACTTATTTCGAACCTCGGCCGATTCGCCATTGGCAAAACTATTGATGCGCAGGATGCCGACGCGTCCGGCTTCCATTCGTGCTTCCGCTGCCGCAGCGCGAGCCGAGCCACGCTTCACGTTCACTGTCAGCGGGCTGGAATTCGCACGCAACACTCGTAGCTTAACTTCCGTACCGGCAGCGCCATTCAAAAGTTGTTTGGCGTCGTAAAGCGAAATGTCTCGCGTCGCCTTGTTATCGATGTACTCGATAATGTCGCCCGCTTTGATTCCGGCCTGATCCGCCGGCGAGCCTTTCATCGGCGCGATTACATAGAGGTACGAGGCATACTGTGAAAGCTCCGCTCCGATACCAGCCTGACTCTCTTTGTTGGCGGTGGCGTTGAACTCGCGCACCTGTTCAGTTGTCAGGTAGGTCGAATAAGGATCGAGCCCGTACGCGAGGCCGCGCAAGGCGCCTGCCCGAACTTTCTCCATGTTTGGTTCATCTACATAATCGTTCTGAATGTGCTGGAGCACGCTTTCAAAGATTCGCAACTGCGCATTGGGATCGTTTGCAGGCTGTTGCGCGCGCGTGGAAATCCAACCACCCACAGCGGTATAGAGAGTTAGCGTGGCGGACAGCAGCGTCAGAATGAACTTGGTACGAAATGACATTTACCTACCTCATGGATTACGTTAGAGCCCGGATCAACAAAAGATCGCACGTTTTGCGAATCAAAACGTATGATACAGGCGGCATTTACGGGGTGCAAGCTAAAGCTTAAGTGAAAAGAACTAAAGACCAGCTTCCGGTTACAGGACCAATTCTCGCCCTCGATCTCGGTGAAAAACTTGTCGGGGCAGCAATCTCGGACGAGAGGTTTATTACAACTAAACGACTCCCGCCGCTCAAACGTTCGAGTTGGAAAAAATTACTTCAAGACATCAGAAAACTGGTCGAGCGCTTTGACGCCCAAACGATAGTAGTTGGTTTGCCGTTAAGACTGGACGGATCTGAAGGAGAGGCGGCAAAAAACGTTCGTCGCCTGGCATCGAACCTGGCCAGGTCCGTCGTGCTGCCGGTCTACCTTCAGGACGAGCGCTTGACATCCTTCGCAGCCACGGAGAATTTAAAGGCAGAGGGCATGAAGCCTGAAGACATCCCGGCACTCGTAGACGGCGAAGCGGCAGCCACCATCCTGCGAGACTTTCTCGTAACCGATCAGGAACGAATGCGCGTCGTCTACGACGATAATAAAAATCAGGACACAACAGACGAATGAAGAGGCTAATACTTCTGATAATCGTGGTGGGCCTGCTCGCCACGGCTGCTCTTGGAGCCTGGACCTATTACGATCTCCACAAACCTATCGCCCACACGAAAACCGGACAGTTCATCGAGATTCCCAGGGGAACTTCCCCGAGCTCGATCATCAGTAGACTAGTATCGGAAGGCGTGATCAAGAACGAATGGCCCTTAAAGCTTTACTTGAAGACCACCGGAGCAGGATCTACGCTAAAAGCTGGCGAATACGACTTCCCCTCGCCCATCTCGCCTATCGGCGTGCTGGCAAAGCTTCAGCAAGGCCAGCGACGACTCAACCGCCTGACCATCATTGAGGGCTGGACTCGTTGGGATATCGCGCGTGCAATGGCGCAGGTGCCTGAGTTCAAGCTCTCAAGCGAAACTCAGGCATTAGAGTTAATGAATAATGTGAGCCTGATCAGCGACCTCGATCCTGAAGCGAAAAACCTTGAAGGTTATCTTTTCCCTGATACGTATGAGTTTTCGCCGGAGACGACACCGGCCGAAGTGGTCGAGATGATGGTCAAGCGGTTTCGCGGCGTTTGGAAACCCGATTGGACCGATCAGGCGCGTAACCTCAACTTCTCTCCTCGCCAAATCGTGACTACCGCATCGATCATCGAGACTGAGGCGAAGCTCGCCGACGAGCGACCGCTGGTTGCGTCCGTGATCTACAACCGACTACGCAAGGACATACCGCTTGCCGTCGACTCCAGCATCATTTATGCGTCGAAACTTGAGGGAAAATGGCGGAACGACGGCAAGGTTTACCTGAGTGATATACAGCGGCGTTCTCCATACAACACTCGAATTTATGCGGGACTGCCGCCAGGGCCTGTTGCCTCGCCTGGTGAGAGTTCTCTTAAAGCGGCATTGAACCCGGCCACGTCTGACTATCTTTACTACGTCCGCAATCCCGATCGCGACGACGGCGCGCACAACTTTTACAGTAACGGCGCCGAATTCGAGACCGGTGTCCAGGCGCTGCGCAAATGGGAACGCGAGCGCGACGCGAGAGAGGCACAAGAAAGAAAGTAGCCACAAAAAGGCCAAAAAGCAGAAATAAGAAAGAGTTTGAGTTCAGAGTTCAAGTCTTAACTGTTGCTTAGGGGCACCAGCTAGCATGAACTCTGAACTTCATTTTGTGCCTTTTGTGCCTTTTTGTGGCTGAGTTCTTTTTGTGCTTCTTTGTGGCTCACACAAGGCAACAAATCCTCTAATTCTTTACTCCAAACTCTTGCTTGTCTTTGACTGACCGTTAATCTATGCTCAGTTTACGAGTCCCCGGTGAAGTTCATTGCAAAGTGAAAGCGAAGGGTGTTGCCATGTTGCGAATAATTACTGGTCTGCTGATTTTGATCGCCTGTTCAGTCCCGGCATTTGCACAAGCAGCTAAGGGTGTCGACAAGCAAAACGAACGCGTTCGCGATAGCGGTTCAGAACGAACGCCTGCTAACAACGGTAACAAGACCGACGTCGGCGCCGGTCGCGGAATGGACTTTGGCGGTGGCCGCACTCCGGAAACACCACCACTCCCGAATCCTTATCGCCTGAATGGACGCCGCGACGTGATCATCAACGCCGTGCAGGAGCTGATGCGCGATCGTAAGTTGGTCGTCGATGAGCCGGCTTCGAGACTCTCGGACGGAATCATCGTCAGTCAGCCTTTCACGTTTACGAAGGGGTCTGTCGTCGCGGAAGCCGATCTCAGCAGGTACTCTGACGT